>JAHWHA010000079.1 GCA_019323665.1 Candidatus Woesearchaeota archaeon
CAAATAGTGCCCACGACAATTGTGTCCATTACCTTTGAATCCATGCCAATGACCAAATTCATGGGCAAAAAGACCTTTCAGTGCATCATCCGGAATCTCAAGCAGGTTTTTATTAAATCTATTATTCAATGCCCCTTCTGTCTGAAACACTGACACCATATAACTTCTGTTATGAAAATTTGGAGCAACCACCATCCTAGATTCAGTCTCACTAAATAGCTCATATCCTACCATATTAAAAATGTCAATAAAACCGCAGTAAGTGAATATTCCCTCTCTAACCTGGGCATTTGTAATTACGGCAGGTGTTGAATTTCTGTGCACTTTGGGAAGCACACCAAGTCCAACACCATCATCAACCTCCATTGCATCGCGTGTTTCAACAAAAAGACCAGCTTTATCTCTTAGAAAATCAGCCATTAACAATGCGCCTGTATCAACATCCATTTTGCAGGGGGTTCTTAATTAGGATATAAAATTTTCGCAGCAATATAAAAATACCAAAAATACTTCAACTCAGGCACGCCCCCACAAACCCATAGAATAGTGGCGCAGGCCTCTCCAACCTTGATTTCAACTCAGGATGGCCTTGAGTACCAACAAAGAACTTATGTTTTGGCAGCTCAATAAACTCCACTAATCTTCTGTTAGGACTCATTCCACTGAATACCAAACCATTGCTCTGCAAAATTGCATGATACAGCGGATTAACCTCATAACGGTGTCTATGCCTCTCATTCACGCAATCCACTTTGTACAACTGATGCACAATAGATTTTTTTCTTAAAACAGCCTGACAGCTTCCAAGCCTCATTGTACCGCCCTTTTCATTCACACTCCGCTGTTCCGGTAATATGTACACAACCGGATGTTGTGTCTTATCATCAATCTCAGTGGAATTCGCATTATCAAGTCTACATACATTTCTGGCAAATTCAACAACCGCCAACTGCAGACCATAACACAACCCCAGAAACGGCACATTGTTCTTACGTAGATATCTAATCACTTCAATCTTACCCTCTGCACCCCTGGCGCCAAAACCCCCAGGGATAATTACACCATCTACATTGTTTAGATTCTGTTTTATCAGATCAGGGTTGCTGTTAAGAGCTGTTGTCTCAATCCATTTCAAGTGAACTCGCGCGTTGTGGTGAGCTCCTGCGTGCACCAAAGCTTCATGTATGCTCACATAAGAATCATGCAGCTCAGTGTATTTGCCGCATATTGCTACCTCAATCTCTTTTTTTGGGAAATTGATATTATTCACGAGTCTCCTCCATTTTTTTAGAGGTGTAAGCTTTGCCAACCCAAGTTTCGCTTCAATAATCCTGTTGAGTCTCTCTTTCTCAAAAATCAGTGGCAGCTCGTAAACACTCCTTATGTCAGGACTGCTCAGCACCTCGCTTTCATCCAGATTGCAGAACATCGCGATTTTCTGCTTTGATTTATTGGTCAATGGTTTTTGAGATCTGCCAATTATTACATCAGGCTGTATCCCAGAATTCTGTAAAAATCTGGTTGACTGCTGCGTTGGCTTAGTCTTTTGCTCACCAACAGTCTCAAGCACAGGCACATATGTGACATGGATATTCATCATATTCTGTCTCCCCACCTCCATCTTGAGCTGCCTCACAGCCTCGTAAAAAATCTGATTTTCAATATCGCCCACAGTTCCCCCAATCTCTACAAGCGCAACATCTGAATTTTCCTTGCTTACAATCTCCACCATCTTAAGTTTAACCTCATTCACAACATGAGGCACAATCTGCACAGTCTGCCCAAGATAGTCACCCCTGCGCTCCTTGTTAATCACTGATTGGAAAATCTTGCCTGAAGTGAGATTCCACCCAAATTGGCAATCCATATTCATGAAACGTTCATAATGCCCAAAATCCATATCAACTTCGCCACCATCCTCAAGCACAAAAACCTCGCCATGCTCAAAAGGGTTCATCGTGCCTGGATCAATATTAAGATAGCCATCGCACTTTATTGGGGTCACCTTATAGTTGTTTGAGAGCAATCTGCCAATAGAAGCTGTCACAATACCCTTGCCCAAACCAGAAAGAACCCCACCACTTATCACAATCCATTTGGTGTTTTTTGGCATGTCTTGAAAAGACTGACAGGCTATAAAAGGATTATTGCTATATTATATATGGTTTAAAGTATAGCATGAGAAATTCTTGAATAGGCGGTGCCCTAATCATTCCATACAAAGCTTAAAAAATCACCTTGATTAAATTACTGAACACCTTAAACCCGTCAAACATCGGCAGCGGAATCATGTTGAAGATGAAGAGAAACTTGTTGATCTCTCTTGTAAGAAACGCAACCCTCTGCTGCTTTGGCTTGATCATCCCTTTCTTAAAAGCAAAATCGGTTCCAAGCCAGAGCAAAAGATTCATTGCAGGACCTGCAAACGCAATTACCGCAAACTGCAGATTTGTTCCAGAACCAAGAATGCTCACAAAGGCTGGCACAAAAATAATAAAGCCAAAATTCAACAGCTTCAGCAGCAGCCCAATCACTAACCACACATATGCTGCATGGAATGTGGCTTGCATCCCAAAGCCCATTGCCACAAACTTGTGAGCAAGCTCATGAAGTATCAAGCCAGGGGCAGTAACCAATGCTGCAAACTTGAAAGAATCCCAGTCAAAGCCTGGCTTTAGGTAATCAAGCACTTCCCTTGCCTGGAACCTCTTGAATATGTCTGAGAAGATGAAGCCCACAAAAGCTGTCATCATTACCATATCAAAAATCTCAGTAAAACTTATCATGGAAAATGCTTATATATATTCATTTAAAAAGTTTTGTTTTCAAGAATATGGGGCAGGGAGGACTTCCAATGGGACTGAATTATCAGCCACTTGTTTGAACCCCCGATTACACGCACCCAAAGCGCGCATCATATCCAAGCTAGATCACTGCCACACATAACTCTCACTGCACATAATTTCAACTATATATACTTAATGAAAACAGATGGGGCAGGGAGGAAATCCAGCAACTCTGCATTGCATTTGAACCCCCGATAACATGCTCCCGAAGCATGCATCATATCCAAGCTAGATCACTGCCCCAGCAAACCAAGTCTCAGTCTATTTGGTTTAATAATCTTGCGCATCAAACTATCTTTGTGGTACACTATGATAAGAAGCATAGCCTAAAACTGCCAACTGATATATTCACTCTCGAGAAGCTTGAGCATCACATTTTTTCATAGCGAGTGAATTTCTGATTGCATGTGCATACCTGGCACAAGTATACTCTGGATTTGGTGCAAGTCCATGTAATCCAGCAATAATATCCAAGCTAGCATTATCTTCTGAAGGAAACATCCCCCGCAGAGTTGTGCTTTGCAACTCAACAGATTTGGTAATATCAACAATGCTCACTATAGGATACTTGTGGTATCCCTGTGCCCTTGGCTTGAGCCACGGTCCTATGCGCAAGAGCAATCGCCTACTCTTTGTGGGAGTACCTTCAAGAACATACAAGCCTATCTCTGGCTCCAAAGAGAAATTCATAAGAAAATCCCCAAGCAGGTTATCCTTCTGAGTTTGAAGCGGCGTGGCAAAAGCATAAACCGTTCTTTGGGGCACAACATCCCCATTACCAGCAATCGCAAAATCCTGGTAAAAGTCGTAGGTATATGAGCCGCTCTTAAACCTGCAAAGCTGCAGGCTTTCAGCACCCAAATCCAAAAACAATACCCTATCAATTTTAAAAAACAATCTTCCTTCAATTCCCATGACAAGGAGGAATATACTCCTGTTTTAATACCTTTCGTTTTTTGTAACTTTCGAGTGATAATCAGTTATTAATGGATACCACCATTATGAATTCAATTAATATATATTAAATAGTAATCATCTCTAATTCACAGCACCACTTAAAATCAGAGATTTTCAGGCATCAGTTTGCTTCCAGGAAACTAATACATCATCAGTCCGCTCATAAGGCTTGATATAGCTATCCTCAATAGATGTTGTGTTGCCAGCTTTGTAGCTGATCAAACCATGCCAGGCAATCATTGCCCCATTGTCCAACAAAAACTGTTTCTCAGGAACAAAGAATTTTGCATTGCGCTCCTTGCACATTATGCTGCACATCTCTTGTAACCTGAGGTTGCATGCTACTCCTCCACCCAATAGAAGCTCTTTCTTATTGCAGTGCGCCATTGCTCTCTCACTAACCTCAACGAGCATAGCAAACACTGTCTCCTGCACACTAAAACACAAATCCTCAGCAGAAAGTTTCTTGGACCTTATTTTCTGTTTTAAGTTAGTAAGAATGCCTCCAAAACTTACATCCATCCCTTTCACAACATATGGCAGTTCAATGTAATTCCTGGATTTCAAAGCCATCTCTTCTATCTTTGGTCCTCCAGGAAACCCAATGCCAAGTTCGCGTGCAAAGGCATCCAGCAAATTGCCAATACCAATGTCCAATGTTTCACCAAAAACACGGTATTTGCCGCCTTCAAACGCAATAACCTGGGTATTTGCACCAGAAACATACAGCAAAACTGGATCAGTGCTGCCACAACACAAACTGCCTATCTCAAGATGAGCAACACAATGATTAACTCCGACTATTGGCTTTTTATGTAGGACACTCAAAGACCTAGCAACCATTGCCCCAATCTTTAAACAATTCCCCAAACCGGGGCTCTGTGAAAATGCAAAAACATCAATATCTTCCATTAATAACCCAGCCTTTTCCAAAGCCGCATTTATCACGCCATCACAAACCTCAACATGATGGTCAGAAGCTTCATAAGGGATTATGCCTCCCTTCCTTGGTTTATACATGTCAATCACATTGGCAAGTACTTTTCTCTCTTTAACAATACCAACACCAAAAGTGTGGGCTGTGCTTTCTATACCTAAACATATCATAATGGGTAAGGCAGCTGAGACTCTTTTTATATTTAACGCAAAACTATGCAAAGGAGCAAAAACTATATAAACACAGCTTTATTCAGCCTTAAAATATCAAGATTAAACCAACGAGGTGTTTGAATGGCAAGAAAGACATTCACAATCCCAAGGGCTCCAGTAGCACGCATACTTTATGATGCAGGGGCAAAAAGAGTCTCATTAGATGCAGTTGAGGAGTTTGCACAGGTTCTGACAGACATTGGCGAGCAGATTGCCACGCAGGCAAACAAGATTGCCAGGCACGCTGGCAGAAAGACAATCCATGAGGGCGATATTAAGCTATCTGCAAAACATTAGACTTTATTTTATTAATTTTTTCTCTATATTGCATGTCCAACAATAAATTTTATATACCCTAATAGAAGCCATAACCTCAATGGGCTGGTAGTTCAACCTGGGCAGCTTATTGCTGAGGGAATAGAACGTCCGCTTGGCTAGCGGAAGGCTCCGGGTTCAAACAGCTGGTTGTTAATCAATCGCTTTGAGACTCCCGGCCAGTCCATTGGTTTCTATATTGATATTAACGACCATTAAGTAATAAATATAGAAAGATTTATAAAAACAAAGCAACATGCTTATCCTTAATATGAATCAAGCTGAGATTGACAAGAGCATAATATCTGAATTTAGAAACGTAATTTCAGGAATATATTATGGTTTTTTCTATTTA
>JAHWHA010000080.1 GCA_019323665.1 Candidatus Woesearchaeota archaeon
ACAGTTTGTATCCTCTGCTTACCCTGCATATGCCAAGGATGAGGACTCCTTTTTATAGAATGAATGTGAGTGAAGAGGATGCCATCAAGTACGGCACTGAATTTTTTCAAAGTCTTGGATTGGATACTCCAATTGCATTTGAGACTATCCATGATCCGGGCAGGAACAGCAGCCATGCAGCGCTTGGCTATGCACCAGGTCATTTCACTGATATCATAGCAGAAAGGGATTACGGGATTTGCATTGACACTGGTCACAGCAAGATGGCAACTGTGCCTCTGTCAGAGTTCCTTAAATTGCCTTATGAAATCAGTTCTATCCATCTCAATGGCAATGACGGCACTGGTGACCAGCATCTTCTGCCAACAAAGAACAATGTTGGGGATTACACGGCTGTTGTTGAGGCTATCCGAAGATGTACTGGACCTGTGGTTTTTGAAGTACGTAAAGTTGATGAACTAACTGGTAAGGAATATACAAAAGAACAGGTTAGAGAGTGTGTTGAGTTCTGGAGAAATATTTAACCACACATTAATAGTAACAAACCAAAAGTTTTATAAATATCTGTGATATCCCATATATTAAAAAGGCTGGCGAAGATGGAGATAAGGAAGCTAAAAGAGGAGCAGCTTAAGCTCGCAAAAAAGGTAATCGTAAAGGATGATTTCTCTGAGATCAAACTTATTGGAGGGTGTGACGTAGCCTATACAGCTGATGAGCTGGTTGCGGTTGTGGTTGTGCTTGAATATAAAACCTTAAAGGTAGTTGAGGTGAAGCGCGTTACAGACAAGCCAAAGTTTCCTTACATCTCAACACTTCTGTGTTATCGGGAATCTCCTGCGATCAATGAGGCATGTTCGCAGCTTGAGAACAGGCCTGATTTACTTATGTGTGATTGTCATGGTATTGCACATCCATTGAGAATTGGTTGTGCTTCACATATTGGGCTTCTATTGGATATTCCAACTATAGGTGTAGCAAAAAAAATTTTGTGCGGTGATCTTGATGAGGGCAAGCTGTTTGTGGATGGTGAACACCGGGCAACATTGCTGCATACTCGCAAGTTTTCAAATCCACTGATTGTGAGCCCTGGACACAGGATTACTCTCAAAACTAGCCTTGAGATTGTAAAGCATTGCATAAAGGATGGCAGCAAGCTTCCTGAGCCTCTGAGGCTGGCGCATAAATTCTCTGTGAAGAAGAGGAGGGAGTTGAAGAACAACAATTGTCCAGGTGAAAATTCCAAATAGTTTTTATATCTCTTTTTCTATTGCAGCTGTATGTTGAACAGAGAGAAAAACCGGAGAGTTAACAAAAATCTAAATAACTACTTTGCCATTCTTGAAAAAAAGCAGAAGCCAAGATTCAAACGAGAGCTGAAGCTACTTGAAAAAAATATTGCCAAAGCAAAAGACGTTCTCAAAAGCTGCAGACTGTGTGAGCGCAGATGCAGAGTTGACAGGACACATGGTGAGTTTGGTTATTGCAGGGTTGCAGATAAGATGGTTGTTAGTTCAATTTTCCCTCACCTTGGTGAAGAATATTTTTTAGTGCCCTCACTTACTATATTTTTTATCTCATGCACATTCCGCTGCGAGTTCTGCCAAAACTCGACAATATCCCAAAGAAAGGAAAAAGGTGAGATCTTCATGCCAGAGAGATTGGCAAAGATGATTGATGATAATAATCAATGCAAGAATATCAACTTTGTGGGTGGTGAGCCAACTCCTTACCTACCGATGATTTTAGAGAGCCTCAGGCATGTTCAATCAGATATGCCTGTGGTTTGGAATTCCAACTTTTATATGTCAAGGTAATCCATGAAGCTGCTGAGAGGTTTGGTTGATTTATACCTAAGTGACTGGAAGTACTGGGACAACAACTGTGCACAGCGCTTGAGTGATGCTGGAGACTATCTTCGGATTATTAAAAGAAATCATAGGCAAGCTTCTAAGGATGCAGAGCTTGTGATTCGCCATTTGGTCATGCCGAACCACTTTGAGTGTTGCACAAGGCCTATTCTGGAACACATAGCAGAGAACTTTGGAGAGAGGGTGGTTGTTAACATCATGGGGCAGTATAGGCCTGAGTATAAGGCTGGCAAACACAAGGATATTAACAGAACTCTAAGGGCAGTTGAACTGCGCAAAGCAACGGAGCTGGCAGAAAGGCTTGGTCTCTGCTTTATTATATGAAAACCATAAGCAAAAGTGTTAAAAAGTCTTAATTGAGACTGTTTTTGTTTTATATTATATACCACCGAAAGCTATTTAAAGAAGATGCTTCCACTCACCGCATCCA
>JAHWHA010000081.1 GCA_019323665.1 Candidatus Woesearchaeota archaeon
AAAGGTCGCCTGAGCGCTTAAGCCTTTCGACTACCTCTTCTGTTTCACCTTCATCAATACCACGCTCTGCTGCATCTCTCAGCAACACATCAATTGGAATTGTTTTTCCAACCCTATTCTCAATCTCTGATATGAGCTCACGCACAAGAACAATCTTGCTTCTCTTTGTGGCAGCAACACCAGTAGCAATTCTGTCAATATCAATGCGGCCTGTTTCGTGATCAATCCCCACCTGTGTGAGACAGTAGTGCAGCAGGGCTATTGCACGCTTCGCATCATCCTTTGTTACTTGAGGTGAGAGTCTTACTCTGGCGCTTGCCTCTGCCAATCTAACAAGTGCTTCAAGCTGTCTTGGGCTGATGGGGATGCTTCTTACAAGACCTTCCTCTGATGAGCCTCGGTTGCGCAAGTCAACATAGTAGCGTCTTATCTCCTCAAGGGCATCTTTGGAAAGTACGGGAAATATGGTCTGTCTTGAAAATGCAATGTATTTCTTTATCAGTTCACTGTCCACAGCAGGCTCCACAACCTCGAGGTTTTTATGGATCTCTAAAATAAAGGTAGCCATCTGCTCGTCAATATCAGGGTTTGGAAGGTCTTTTATGGGGAAGATAAGGTCAAAGCGATTGATGAGTGTTGGGGGTAAATCAATCTGCTCTGCCAGCACTCCAAATGGATCGAATCTACCAAATTTGGGGTTGGCAGCTGCGAGCACTGTGGTCTTTGCCAGCAGTGTTGCCTGGATATTGGCTTTTGAGACTGTGACTGTCTGCTGCTCAAGCGCCTCGTGCATTGCGCTTCTGTCTTCTGCGCCCATCTTGTCAAGCTCATCTATACAGCATATCCCCTTGTTTGCCAGCACCAAGGCGCCAGCTTCAAGGGCATAGCCACGCATGAACTCATCTTTTACAACACTTGCGGTCAATCCTACACCAGTTGCGCCTTTGCCTGATACATAAAGCCCTTTTGGGGCAATAACCTTGATTCTTCTGAGAAGCTGTGACTTGCCTGCTCCAGGATCACCAATCAAGAGAATATGCATATCTCCTCGTGTCACAACACCATCACTTCGCTTTTTCTGCACACCTGCAAAAAGCTGTAATAACAGGGCTTCTTTCACACGCTCATGTCCGTATATTGAGGGAGCTACTGATTGCACAAGCTTCTCGTACACTTCTGGATCATTGCTGAGTTCTTTGATCTCTTGTTCTTCTTCATCGCTTATGCTTATCTGGGTGAAATCCTGTTCAAGCGCTGTGACATAGTTTGATTCAACCACAAGGTCATAGCGTGTTGATTTGCCCCCTGTGCGAAGGATAATAGGTACTTCTTTGATAATGCCCACAACAGAAACACGCGAACCTGGGTTTGTGCGGCGCTCTGTTATCGGACTCACGAGATCTTATTTGAGAAAAACACTGATACGTTTTGGTTGCTCACCTCCTTCAAGGTCTTCGGGTGCTTCTTCAAGCACAATGCGTTGCGCATCAACAAGCTCCTTGCTTATCAGCGCGAATTTTCCTTTTCTGCCGCACCCGCATCTTGTTGGCTCCTTGAATTTTGTGTCAAGCTGGAGTATACTGATAATGTTACCACATGCAGGGCATTCAAACTGTGATGCAACTACCTGCGGCCTCACATCAGATTTCTGCCTCACAAGTCCCTCAATAACCACAAGTTTTCCCAAATGCTTGCTTCTGATGTCCCTGATGCGGATCATCTGCGTTTCAGTGAGGTTTGAGAAACGCACCCTGAAACGATGCTCACCAATGTCAAAGCTCTCAACTGCAAGCTCAGCAGCCTTTATCAGCTCTTCAGGCTGGTCTAAAAGGGCTTCAGAAAGCTCAGGGTCAAATTTGAGCAGTTCAGAGAAATCCACAACTAGGTAGTGTTTGCCAGATTGGAGATTCTTGAGTATCTCTGCCTTATAGTTTGTCTCGAGGAACTCCTCAAATCTCTTTATCTGCTCTGAAGCATCCATGATTACCTCTTTTACATCACTTTCTTCAGATTTTTAATCAGCGTGTCAACCGCAGCATGTACCTCCTCTTCGCTCTTGGTGCCAGTGCACACAACCTTGCCATTGGTGAATAGCAGGAATGTGGCCTTTGCATGCATCAGCTTATAGACAAGCCCAGGGAACTGCTCTGGCTCATATTCAGTGTTTTTAAGCTTCATTGCCAGGTTGTTGAGGTTTAAGTCCATCCCAACACTGCCGCTCGCCACAATGTTCTGTATTTCTATCTTAGGCTTGACAGTTATTTTAACATTTATCTTCTCAAGACTCTTGATGATCTTTTTTATGGATTCCTCAACTTTATCCATAGATTTTGCGCCTGTGCACACAACTTTTCCAGAGCTGAAGATTAAAGCGCTTGTCTTAGGGTCTTTTATCCTTATAACAAGCCCAGGGAACTGCTCTGGGTTGTACTCAGTGTTTGGCAGCGTGGCAGCCATTTTTTCGAGCGGAATGTCTCGCTCAAGCGAGGTGCTCACAACAATATTCACCACTCTGATATCTCTTTTCTCTGTTTTTGTCATTTGTATACCCCCTTATTGATAGTTGATCTTCAGAAAATTGACTTCTGAGGTGGGTTTATAAATGAAGCAAGATTTATAAATGCTGTTGTTTTTAAATGATATTTAAATAACTTATATTTCTTAGCATATATGCCCCCAATATTTCCAGTGGAGAATTGGGGTTTTAGGGGTCTAAATTGCTATTTCTTGGGGTTTTGAGATTTTTTGATATAAGAAAGCCTTGGTTTCATGTGAAAGATTATATATAGGGTCTTGGAATTTAGGAGTTTTTACCAATATTTATATAGCCAAGAAGGGTTTCTTTCAGATTGCCCAGCATGGTGTTGCCCAGTTGAGCAGTGATACTGGGAATTAGTGTTGGGCTACATCTTGACACAGAATCTATTGATTGTTCCAAATTGCCAACCTAATAACTTCTAAGAATTGTTATTGTATACTAGGATTTAAACGAGTTATATTGTTAAAAGTCAGGTTATGGTTGAGCAGCTGAATATTGTGCCACGAGTGGCTTAGAAGGTGCGTATAAACACAATGGATGACCCCAATCATCAAAACGAAGAATATATTCATTTAATGACGTTTCAGGGCCAAATGGATCTTCTAACTTATGCCCAGTTGTTTCTTTAGGACTATTCGGGGCACCTTGTGCTAAAATCAAATCAAGATCTGCCATATAAAATAGTAATCAATATATACTATAATTACATTATGTTAAAAAAATAACATAAAATTTAGGGTGATGTTATGGTCACAGTAGCACATTTAACAAAGAAAATATTAGCAGAAAGGCCATTTATTTTAGATGCTCTTGATAAGGAGCTGATAAATGTTGGAGCACTTGCAGATTATATTAAACCGGAGATTGAGAAAGAGCTTAAGACAAAGGTTAAGAGCTCTGCAATATCAATGGCAATTAGGAGATATGTTGAGCAGGGGCTGCGAAATATCAAAGTGATAAAGCTCTCAAGCAGAGCAGATGTTCTTGTGAAATCAAACCTTTTTGCCATCTCCATTGTAAAATCACCCAGCGTGTACAAGAAGCTAATGAGCCTTTATGGTGTTGTTGATTTTGAGCAAGGAGATACACTCAACATTATCCAGGGAAATTACGAGATACTGATTCTTGTTAATGACAAGTATAGTAAGAGGTTCTTGGAGATTTTGAAGGGTGAAACTGTAAAAGCTAAAAGAGATAAAATATCGTCAATCTCAATTAAAATTCCTTCGGAGTGCCTAGAAAATCCTGGGTTTTATTTTACAATCACCAAGATATTGGCAATGGAGAACATCCCAATATATGAACTGGTAAACACAGAGACAGAAGCAACATTTATTCTTGCTGACAAGGACATAGCCAGAGCATATGAGCTGTTGCGTAAAGAGATTATAGTGCAATATTATGAGAAATGAAATAACTTGAAAAAACAGGTTCAAATTTATTTGAAATTCACAAAATTGGGTGCTTATTCTTGAAAGCACAATTTATTTATATTTTGTTTAGTTTCTCATAACCATGCCAAGTGCAACATATTATTTGAAGAAATGCTTACAAGCAGCCCATTGTGGAGATAATACGAAATTGTTAAGTGAAATTGCCAGATATGAAACTTTTGCAGGGAGAGAAATAGCAGAAAGTTCCATCCAAAAATTGTATGAAATTCTTGCTGAAAATATTGAGCATAATATTAGAAGAGATATATATTTTGGATTGGGAACTGATGAAAATCCAAGATATTCAAGGCAGGACTTGGTCAAAGCCCATCGTAATCTTGAAATATTGCTTGAAATAAAACCAGCATGGCTCTATTAGTTTTATTAATATCCTAATGAAATACGGCTGCCGGGACTTTCGCCAGCAGAGCCCATCTATTACCTCTTTTTGTATAAATAACAGGCTCAGGCTGATTCGAACCCGGGTTGCAACCGTTCTCCAGTTTTATAATCAATGAGGGGGGCTAAGCGAACCTTGTGAGCGCATTCCGCCCAAGTTTTGATCAAACTTTTTTGAAAAGTTTGGGAGGGTTGAGTCTTGCCACTTGACCACAGCCGTGTGGATAGTATGATTAACTAATAACCAACATGCCCCAATGGTTGCTTTAGTTTATGTGTATTAATATTTTATTGTGGTTTGGAATAAGATTTGGTTACCACTGTACAAGAGGAATAAGTGGAAAGGTTTAAATAAATTAAATCCTATCTAATTAACATGAGATCTGTTGACTTTACTGATAGTGAAGCAACTTATACCAGGATATTCCCAAATCAGATGATCAGGATAGCCTTGGTGAATGGGCTGAATCATCATGTTAGTGAGTGTAGTGATAGATACCTGGCAGCTGTGAGATATTTCACTAGATTTGAGGTTCCAAGGAGAATAGAGGATTGTCGCTCAATTATGAGCCAGGCTACAAATACACCAAACCAGACAAAATACCTTGATGATCTGCTCACCCAACTTGACTACAGAAGCCAGCTGTGGACACAGTTTGATTATCCGCTTTTAGAAGAAGCAGGCTTTGTGAGGGAGGTTGATTCACTGGAGGGTTTGTTAAGAGCAGCCCATGAATATGATCCCACAGTTGTGTATTGCTTTCGAGGAGATATTCTGGACCCGGATAAGGATTTCCTGAAACATGTTGATTGGAGAAACAGGCTGAGGCTTAATTCAAAACAGGTGGTTTACAGGTTTTCTGTGGACAAAGGATTTGATTTACCCAGCAGTTTTCTCAGGTTTGGAAAGCTTACAACAGCAGCGTTAGCAAAGCTGGATCTTTTTGGATTTACATTTATTGAAGCCTTCAGAGCAGGTATTAATTGTATCAGCAAGACCAGTATGCGCAACGAGGTATACACAACACTCTCTTTCAGAAACCCAACAACAAGAGACCAGACTAGATTCCACATTCATGATTTTGTTGAGGCACTCGAGCATTTTATTCACAGAAGGACTGTTACAGGTGAAGAAATCCGCTTCCCAATGGATGAGCCCGAGAGATATGCTAGAACTGAGCTTGCGCACATTCCAAAGAGAAAACCAGGTGATGCACCTCACCCTTTTAATGAGGTTGAAGTGCACTATATGCCTAATTTTGGCTCTGGCAGAGAAGCATATGACTGGATGTATGTGCAACCAAGATGCAACTGCCAGCACGGCTTTAATCTGAGAAATTTCCAAGACACTCTTCGTGGCTCAAAGAGGGTGGTGTGGTCAGGCGAAACACATTTCTTTGAATTGGTACTACATCTCTTATCAGATAAGGAGAGCGTCAGAGGCTGGAAAAACCCGAAAAACCTTGTACCAATTGCCCGAGAGAGCACAGTTAGGTTAGTTGACATGCTTAGGTATAATGTGTACAGGGAAGTACCAACAACACGAGGTTTAAGGAGAAGAGGGCTAAGCGAAATCCATATTGAAGCTGTGCTCTTTGAGCTGGCAAAAAGGAGTTCTTATGAGAAGATGTTCTATCCGGTCAATGAAATCCCAGATAATATTGAGGCTTTTGGCTACACTCTTAGGCCTATTTATATAAGACCCCCTTCAAGAATGAGAATCTAATCCTCCTCTTCCTCTGGTCCATAATTGGGTATGGCAGCCTTGCTGATGATCATCACATCACCAACACTCTTCACAAGCTGGTGAGGAACAATAACTCCCTTTGCGCTACCAAGTATTTTATTCAAATAAGAATTCCTTGTGGCCTTGACACGCCAACCAAACACCTTGTTTTTTGTGAGGATTGACTCCTCAACATCACCAAAATAATCGCCACTGTCAGTGAAAACTTTCATATCATATGTCTCAGAGATCTTTTTCATCTTTAGCATGTTATCCCCTCCGTGAATATAATGGTTAAAATATGGTTAATTGCTATATAAAGGTTTTGGATTTGGTTTAAAAGGGGATTAAACTATTCTTGTATCTAACAAACACAAAATTAGTAGCTTTTGGCAAAATATGCCTTATATTCAGCATCCTTACCGCAGTGGATGCATTTTGCCTTGATTTTCTTCTGATTAAACGGGATATTGAGGCTCTTTGCCCCGCCACTCTTGTCTTTTATATGATCCTCACAGTCTGTTTCTTGGCACCAAGGTGCACAGACAAGCTTATTCTCTTTTATTGCTTTGACAAACTCTTTCCAGTTATGCGGCTCAACTGTGCTATCCTTGAGTTGCTTCTGCGCCTTGGTAAACAAGCTGTTCTGGATATCTTCGAGAAGTTCCTCAATCCGTTGCTTAAGCTTGGTGAATTTAACAGTCTCTTTTTTGCCAGTGTCGCGGCGCACTACCACTGCTTGCTTTGATGCAATATCCTTTGGGCCGAGCTCAATTCTAATCGGAACTCCTTTCATTTCCCACTCATTGAATTTCCAGCCGGGCGTGTAGCCCTCGCGGTCATCAAGTATTGGATTAAAGCGGGAAAGATTGTTGCGCATCTCTTTTGCTTTCTTAATTACATGCTCTTTGTCATTCTTGAAAACAATAGGCACAATCACGACTTTATTATATGCAACACGAGGTGGAAGCACAAGGCCACGATCATCACCGTGCACCATAATCATTGCGCCAAGCGCCCTAGTTGAGAGGCCCCAGGAGTTCTGCCAAACATATTTCTGCTTGCCATCCTCATCTAAAAATGATATGCCAAAGGCCTTGGCAAAGTTCTGACCTAGTAGATGGGATGTCCCTGCTTGGATCGCTTTACCATTTGGTGAAAACGCCTCAATGCTTGTTGTATAAACAGCACCGGCAAACTTCTCCTTATCAGATTTCTTACCCCTGATAACTGGTACCGCAAGCAATTTCTCATAAACATCTGCATAAATCTCAAGTATAAGTCTTACCTCTTTCTCTGCCCCTTCTCTGGTTGCATGTGCTGTATGACCCTCTTGCCAGAGAAATTCACGAGTTCTTATAAATGGAATAGGGTGCTTGAACTCCCATCTCACAATATTGCACCACTGGTTTATCAGCAGAGGCAAGTCGCGGTGGCTCTGGATCCAGTTTTTATAAGTGTCATACATTATTGTCTCGGAGGTAGGCCTTATTGCCAGACGTTCACTCAATTTTGAAGTGCCTGCATGTGTTACCCAAGCAACCTCAGGTGCAAAGCCCTCAACGTGGTCTGCTTCTCTTTGCAGCAGTGATTCTGGGATAAGTGAGGGAAAATAGGCATTTCTTATACCTAACCTCTTGATACGCTTGTTAAAGTAGTCCTGGATAGCCTCCCAGATTTCATAGGCACGAGGTCTGAGAACCAAGCAGCCTGAGACTTTTGTGTAGTCAGCGAGCTCAGCCTTCTGGATCACCTGGGTATACCATTCGCTGAAATCCTTTATTTTTGAGACAGTAATGCCCTCTTTATGCTTCTCTTCGCTCATGACATCAGGCATAGATGTTATTTTTATAAATCTTTGCACTTCAGCCACTAAAAACAAAACTTTTATATATCCCCCAGAAAAGAGAGTAGATATGGAAAGGAGGTTCCTCATCGGTATTATTTTTATTGTTGGATTCTTTTCAATAAGTCTTGTGCTTTTCAGCTATATCAATTTCTTTCAGGAGCCTGAAGCCAAAGCGAGCATCCAGTTTCCAACAGAGGAACAGCCAGCTGCTTTGGATACCTCAGTAGAGCAGGAGCAGCAGGCACCTAGAGAGCCTGTGACACATTTCATTAACCTCTTTGAGGACAGAGCTGAGCCTAATAAGCTTACAATTTACACAGGGGATACTGTTGTGTGGCTCAATAAAGGCAGCAACAGACGTAGATTCTGGATTAATGAGAAAATCTACTCAGATCTTATGGATCCGACGCAGAGCTATTCATACACTTTTGAAAAAGCAGGCAGCTACAAGTTCAGAGATGTATTTAACGGGCTAGTTGTTGGCACAATAGAAGTGGAATCAGATTCTGAAGAGGAGAGCGCGATAACTGCAGTCACTGGAAATCTGCTGCAAGGCATTCCCAGACGCTATATTGATGTTCTTGCCCTTCAGATGTCCTTACTGATTGTGGGATTGGTTTTGCTATTCTTCCCTGACAGGAAAAAATGAATATAAATGTTGTGTAAGTTTTATCTTCCTTGAATTATATTGTCTTAAATGGAGAAATTCTTGATTAGGGTTACGGGTATGCCACAACTCCTTATTATAGTAGGTTCTATTTAACTAGGTATTTGTTTTTTCACGGAGTTGGTTAATAGTCTTAGGAGATAAGGAAGGGCAAAACAGCAAACATAGACAATACTCGCATTGATCACCTGCTGGCCCCGCTCGAGCGAAACTCCTTTGAGCAGCAATCCAATGTTCATTAGCACGACAATATCAATCACAGCCAGAAGAGGAATGAAAACAGCTGCAAAATTGTAGTGCTTCTTGTTGAGATGCTCTATCCCTACAATAAGAAAACTGAAAATCATGCCAAAGAGCAACCCTATTGCTGCCACAACTAGTATCAGCTGCCCGTAGCTTAAAAGGATCATGAATGGCACAAGAGCCAGGAATATCAAGAAATTGAACAAACCCATTGCCAACAGTGTCAACCAGTAGACGACTATTGCGGAGCTCTTGGAGTGTTTGATGTATCTCTCTTCTATATATCCTGTGTTCAGTCTATATGGTTTTACAGGCACAGCTCTCATAGTTGTCTTTTTTTTTGTTCCTCCCTTCTTGGAAACAGTTTTCTTTGATCTTTTTATTGTTGTTTTTTTTTGTCTTGGCATTTATATCCCCTCAAACTCAACCTCAACCTGAGCAAGCCTGAGCAGCTCTGTGAAGTCCTCACCCTCTTTTTTCCCAAGAACCTTTGTCACAAATCTAACAAAGATCTTGCTTTTTCGATAATACTCCGTGATTATATCAATGTTTATTTCCATCGGCCCGTCTTGAAGGAACGCAGTCATCATCACATGTCTTCTGAACTCATTGCTCCTCTTAAACTCGGCGCGGCTAAGACTTCTAAGTAGGTGATAGAAGTTGATGAAATCAGCTAGCTCAGCCTCATCTTTATAGTGTTCAGAGAGTATCTTTGCCCTCAAGCCAGGACTCTTGGGTATTGTGTCTATCTTTTTCTCTTCCTTAATTGTGTTGAGCATTGCCAGAATACAAAAATCAAAGCAGTTGATGAGCCGCTCAATTATATTCTTTATCACATCGACTGTGCGTGTATAT
>JAHWHA010000082.1 GCA_019323665.1 Candidatus Woesearchaeota archaeon
AACCCTGCTTCTGTGACTCATCAATCAGTTTTTGTATATAGAAACGGCCATAGGCTGTGATACTCTCAGCGCATTCAATACAATACCACCTGGCCATGTAGAAACCAAGATACCCGTACATGGCATTCGCCACAGTCTTGAGCGCATAAGAGCGGGCAGCTAATATTTTTGAGTTAGTCTTGCTCTTAGCAATTTCTCTCACCCGGTTGCGCCTCGTTATCAACTCCTCGATAACCTCTGCAATAAAGCCTCGTTTCTTCTTGCAGAACCTGTACTCCTCACCTGGTACAGTTGCAGCACTCTGGCAGCACTCGCAATTCAGGGTCTCAGGGCTGATATTGTGGGTGGTGATTATTGAGGGATAAAGGCTGCGAAAATCAAAAACAATGATATTGCTGTACAAACCAGCTTTTGGTTTGTAGACAAAAGCGCCCTCATAGGTATTCGCCAGCCTTGACCTTATCTCATCACCACTTGGCTTGTTTGGCACAGCGTCGCCCTGCTCACATGCCCTGCGGATCAAGTAAGATTCAACAAGCTGAGAAAAACCCATCCTTGAGATTTCGAAAATTGGGACTCCAACAATCTTGATGAGCTCAACCAGGCTGGGCATTATCTCCTGCGCAAGCCTATAGGTAAGCTCTGCATCACGAAGGTTATATTTGCAGAAGACTCCGAGTCTTTCTGGATTTTTGTCATACACCTCAGCAAGCTCCCTAATATCAACATCTGCCTTTGCCTCACCAAGCAGCTCATGAGCCACATCACCCAAGCTGAACTTGTCAGTCTCAAGTGTTGTTGAGAAAGCTCTCTTGAGAAATTGAAGTACATCCAGATGAGCGATTCCACTGATGCTTGAAACTGTAACACGGCGCCTGTCAACTTTTATATCGCTGTAATCCAGCCCAAGCTTGAGGCTAAGATTATGCTTCTCAGCTCTCCTTGCCAGATAAGGGATATCAAAGCCATCTGAATAATATCCTGTAAGAATATCAGGCTTATACTCCTCAACAACCTCCTGGAAACGCCTGAGCAGCGCAGCCTCACCCTCAACAACCTCGACATAATCCTCATCAGATTTGAAATACTTTGAGACAAGAACCTTGTGGAGATCCCTGCCAAAAAAGGCAACCATAACAATAGGATGCTTCTCAGCATTCACATTTTTCCCAGTGGGGTTATAAGTCTCGATATCAATAGCCAGCATCCTTGGTTCATCAAGCACTTCAGTTTCCTTTTGTGTAACCTCTTTGGCATCAACCACAGAAACCTTTGACTTCTGGTTGATGTAATCACCATCAACATCAGTGAGCACCATGGGAATAATGCCTCGGTCAACCAGATAGCGCTTCTCAACACTGAAATCAGCTTCAAGAATCAGGAAATCATTTGCCAGAGCCTTGCCAACAGCATTAATATCCTGAGGGAGCTTTGTGAAAATCTGAACAAGCTGCACATCTTTACCATTGTAGCGACTCTCGACCACAGCAGTACGGGCAATCACAACACTCTTGTCCTGCCTCACAATATCTTTTGCCAGAATCCCGTTCACAACCTCCTGGGGCTCTTTGCCCTCCACCAAAACATAAAGATAAGGTTCAAACGGCTCTTGCACAACAATCTGCTTGCTGTCATCTTTTCTTCTGCCATACATCTGCATATAGCACCGATTATCAAGGATCTTATACCCAAACTCAACAGGATAAAACTGTAATTTCACCATATCAAAGTGGATAATTGACTCTGGGTTTTATATGTTTTTTGCAACCAAAATTTACATTCATTAAAATTTTCAATTTTGATTAGAAAAATTGTCCAGCCAGCCATGGCGGTTGTCGGACTAGCTTCGCTTGTCCTCGCGAGCCACCCCGTAAGGGACAACCCCCGGCTCGCCAACGCCATGGCTGGTCAATTTTTTATTGGCGGCCACCACCTGGCCCGGCGAGACAAACCAGGTTCCTATAGTGAAAACTTATGACAATTGAGAGTATAGGGTTCTGGTTTGGCGAGTAGGATTTTTTTGGAATCAGTTTCCAAAAAAATCCGTCGTGGCCTGGGGGGTGGTGGCCGCTGTGATAAATTGTATAAAATAATTTCCACAACCTTTTTAAATCTACAAATTGTTACTAATATCTATGGACGAGCCAATAGACCCATATAAAGAGCTGCTGGAGAACCTTGAGCAAATAAGTCCAGTAAAAAAATGCCCCAAGTGCCTAAAACTCACTCTGCAATACGATAATAAAAACCACAGAATATTTTGCACCAACTGCGGGTTTGAAAAAACAATGCCCAGGATGAGAGAATGAGCTGGATAACACTTATGCTTATATCCGTTGTATGTTTTGCATTTGTGAATATTCTAGATAAAATACTCATAACAAAACACATGGAAAATAGGCTATTAATAGTTTTCAAGTCAATTTTCTGGTTAGCAATACTTGTGTTAATACCTTTCGTTGACTTCCAGCTTCCCTCCTTGAAATCAGTAATCTTCATCTGCATTGCAGGTATACCTGCGGTCATAGCCTTCATTCCATACCTGAAATCCTTGTCAATTGAAGAAGCATCAAAAGTAGTTCCACTGCTGCAATTCAATGCCCTCGCTACATTAGTCATGTCCTACATATTCTTAGGCGAACGCCTATCCTTATGGCAAGTAATGGCATTCTTCTTTATGTTCGGTGGAGGGTTGATGCTTAGCATTAAACGTCATCATAAAATCTTGACCATAAACAAGGCTTTCTGGCTTATGTGGATTGCAGTTTTCCTCTGGGCTCTAAACCTTGTATTGATGAAGCAAGTCTACAAAACACACTATATATGGTCAGCACT
>JAHWHA010000083.1 GCA_019323665.1 Candidatus Woesearchaeota archaeon
CATGGAGGCCAGAGAAGAGCACCACAGTGAACTGCACGATTGATATATTTTCCACAGCATACCAAAGCAAAGTCTACGCAGACATTGACGGGGATGGAATTAAGGAGGAGTGCGACCCAGGAGCCTGGAATTTCTTTGGAGGAGATACAAATTTTTATGGTGTTGTGACAAACAGCACAATGAGTGGCATAGAGTACGCGACTGTTACAGCTGTCGGTGTTGCTCCAAATGGCATAAAATACCAGTTCAACACCACAACAGAATCAGATGGTTCATATTATTTAAAGGTGTTAGGAGACACAACTTATGATCTCTCAGCAAGTCTGTACGGCTATCTGCCTGATACCAAAATCAACAATTATATTGGTCTAGACGAATCAGAGGAGGTTAATTTCATAATCACAAAGAGCTTTGAGCCATGCGAGGCTGACTGCACATATCTTCAGGATGAAATGTGCCGCAAGGAATGCTCAGGTAGGATGGGGTGCGAGTTTTACAGCAAGGCTGCTTTACAGGTTTGCGATCAGAAGCAGGAAGACTGGCTTGTGGTTTTCAATGCAACACATGATATAATCTGCTGTGAAGGCGCACCCACCAAGAGGAATACTCTAAAAGTACAGGGTGCTGATACAAGCTTGATTGAAAACCTTGTTCGGAACATAAGGATTGTGAGTTTCAGGGGCAAGCTCACAAAACTGATTATTGATGTGTTTAATTAGAAGCTTGAATCTGGTTTTTGGGGGGACTGTTTTTCACTATTCTATGATGCTTTGATAATAGTGATATTGGACTTTATAATCCAAATAGAAAATATTAATTTTTATCACTTTAGCTGCACTGTCACTAGTGTTGACACGACGAGAACTGGGTTTTTGCAGGTGTTAGCAGAACACAATAGCACACCTTCAAGGCCGCCACCTTGGCCAGACGATACGTAACATGTTCCCCTACAAAGTAGTGGGTTGTGGTACGGCGAGTAGGATTTTTTGGGCATTCATACCAAAAAAATCCGTCTGTGCCAAGGGGGTGGCGGCCGATGAGAATTAGGCAAAATAGAATAAAAAATATCATCCTAAATTTCGCAAAATTTATAAGCTATATTCTATAAAACCATAGTATGAAAAAGGGGTATTTCTTTGTACTTGATGCTTTTGTGGCACTCACAGTCGTGGTTTTGAGCTTGGTGCTGATATTCTCCTTTCATACCCAAAAGCCTTACCAAATCCAGAGCATAACACTATCAGATGATACCATGGACGTGCTTTCATCAATGAAGGTATATGAGATTAACAATGAATGGGTATTTTCACAGTACACAAACGGTTCTCAGAACATCTCAAACCCTGATTCAACTTTGTTGGAGCAGGCTGCAATATTTTACCTAACAAACAGGGTTGAGCTGGGTGACAGGTTTGTAGGTGAGGTTACCTCGGGGATCTTGCCTGAGCGCTATGGTTCTCTACTCAGGCTGTACAATTCAACCAACGAGTACAATGTTTTGATAAACAGCGGGGATGTGACACAGGATGATGCCAGGATGCTTGTTGTGTCAAAGAGGCTGCTGTTGGTGATGGCAGATGATGAGCAGCTTCTCAGTCCGATAATAGCAGAGGTGAGGGTATGGGAATAGGCCGCAAAGCCATGTTTATGACCATAATTGCCGTGACCATGGCTGCTGCTATTATTGTATTTATGATTCCCTCTTACGAATACTTGCCGCAGATGAGCACGTTAACCACGGTGAGAACCCGCGTTAACAAGGGCAACAGCCTGATGCAGAGCATCCAAAGCGATATTGCTGAGCGTGCTCTGCGTGCCTCAAGCTACCGTGCTATGCGCTCAATGATCCTCTATGTCAATAAAACCAAAAAACCACTTGATGATGTTGATGGCACTTTTGAGGAGGTTGTGTTATATGGGACAGTTGACGGAGTTGCTTTGAGTGTCTATGGCATCAACCTGATGCAGGGCAATACCCTTGGTGAGGTGCTTGACGAACTGGAGAGCGCTGCTGAGAATGAGCTTCAGCTTAATCTTAATATGGAGGTTGAGCGGGTTACTGTTTTTCAGTCAAACAGCACTGGCTACATGTTAGTGGGCGTCAATGCCACAGTCAAAAGCTCTCTTGACAGTGGGGTTGCTCTATGGAATTCAACATATCCTGTTTATACGATGTTGTACGTTGACAGGTTTTACGACCCTTATTATCTGATACACACTGGCTATGCCAACCAAATAAAATTCAGCAATATTTCTGAGTGGGATATTGAAAATTTCAGGCAGCATGTGGCAGACATAAACTACACCCATGAAGAGCTTGCGCCCAGCTTCCTGATGAGGCTTGGAAATGTGTCAACTTTGATTGAGAGTAGTCTTATTTCTGGCGAGAACTGGTGGGATGAAGACTGGGAAAAGAGGATTAAGCTCACTTTTTCCTATAACCAGCGAGACCAGGAGCTGGATGATTTCCCTGTGCTTGTTATGCTCAACAGCTCAAGAATTGATTATGCTGATTTCCAGCCAAACGGCATTGACATCAGGTTTGTGGATAATGACAACACAACTGAGCTTAGTTATCATATTGAGAACTTCACCAAGAGTGGCAACAGCTGGATATGGGTCAAGGTGCCAAATATTCCTGCAAGCAGGGATGATGATTACATTTGGATGTATTACCAGAACAAGACAGGTGTTCCTGATGTACAGGACAAGGCTGGCACTTATGACAGCAATTTTATTGGTGTCTGGCATCTCAATGAGGGGATGGCAGGCAAAAGCAATCCAGACGTGTATAAGGATTCAACTGCAAACAACATTCATGGGGGTGATAATGTCAGTGATGTTGGGAAGGAGGGTGTAATTGGATATGGACAACAGTTGACTGCGTTGACTGATGACAACATTGGCATGGAATATGCAATACCCAATGGTCCGTTCACGCTTGAGGTGTGGTTCTATCCAACGGTCATTGAAGATGTGGTTAGGGTGATTTTTGACAAGAACTGGGCAAAATCATATATGAGGCTGCAGAACAACCAACTCACTTTCCGGGCTCAGAATGATTTGGGTGTAGGGTTCAGCAGGTCATGCTGGGAGATAAATTCTGCAGATCAATGGTATTATGCCTCAGGAGTCATCAATGAAGCTCCTAACTGGCTGAGGATATACTTAAACGGGGACGAGACATCCTGCAATGGAGAGATAACTTACAGTGGCACTGTTGATTTCACACCTGGCCCTGAGATAACATTTGGTGACTATTTCTGGGGTCGTGGCAATTATCCCTGGAATGGCTCTTTAGATGAGATAAGGATGTCAAAGGTTGCGAGACAGCCGCATTGGCTGGCTGCTTCTTATTACACCATGACTGACCAGTTTATAGACTATGGCGCTCCAGAGGAGAAAGTGATTTCCCCTGGCTCTGCAGTGAAGCTGTACAACACATCAGCCTGCTGCGGAATAGAGTCTTTCATCAACACACAGAAGCTTGATATTGATTCTGATGAGCTATGGAGCTATGTGGATTACTGCTATTATGGGCATGCTTGTATTGACTCATCGCCTGGCAATAAAAGCTTATGGAATGTGAGTGGTGTGACAGAGCACACTTTAGGCTCCCCATATTACATGTTCAAGATAGAGATTTATCATGCTGAGAGATATAATCTGACTGACGACTTTGACAAGCGGGTTGTGCAGGAGCCTTAGAGGTAGATTATATCTGTGATTTGAGGATAAATTGCCATGGGTTACTATAATGGAATTTCAAAGGGGTATGCTGAGCTTTATGGCGATGAGCAGCTTGAGAAAGCAAAAGCCATTGCAAAATTGATACAGCCAAAAAAAAATGAGAAGCTGCTTGATGTTGGGTGTGGTGATGGCGCTTACCTGCATCTTTTTAATTGTGATATCACAGGTGTTGACACTAGCAGTGAGCTTCTCAAGATTGCCAAGAAGAACAACCCAAAGGCAGGGTTTGTGCTTGCCAAGGCTGAAGAGCTGCCTTTCAAAGAGAATAGTTTTGATTTTGTGATTTCTGTAACTGCTGTGCATAATTTTGATGATATTGAAAATGGTTTGAAAGAGATGGAAAGAGTTGCGAAGTCCAAAGTTGTTCTGAGCATATTAAAAAGGTCACCAAAGTTCAGCAGTATCCAGGGTTATATTGAGGATATTTTTGAGGTTGAGAAAAAGATTGAATTGGAGAAGGATGTTGTGTTTGTGCTGGAAAAAATATTCTGATTACTTCTTCCCTTCTATAAACACCTTCATCTCTTGCACAAAATCAAACGCCTCTTGGTAGAGCTGATCATACTCTGCACCCGATATCTGCTTAATCTCGCGGTGCAGTATCTGTTTTGAGAG
>JAHWHA010000084.1 GCA_019323665.1 Candidatus Woesearchaeota archaeon
GACACTGAAGGTAGTGTTTATAACTCTACCGGCTTCCTAAAATTCGACAACGCCAGGATTACACTCAAATTGCCAACAGTGAAATTCCCATTTAGCGTGGGCCTTCCGCCTGATCCAGACTCACCAAACATCTTTGTGGAGAATAGGTTTACATTACTTGAAGACGAGTTGGTGAATGTAAGCTTGTTCCTCTGGGAGAGACCATCATGATATTGACGAAGATAATAATTGATAGACCTCACTCAAGAATAGGAATAATTTTTACACTGGATGCAGTTCTTGCAGTGCTGCTCGGTCTGGTGCTAGTTTTTGCCGCTCTTTCAATGATTTCAAAAAGCTCGATATCCTACACACAAGCGACGCAGGAGAGATTTGCGCTTGATAACCTGGCGATACTGGAAAAAACAGGGCTTCTGCAGCTCTCAGTTTCCAGCCAAGATTATTCAGCTCTCCAGCACTATATTGACAACACCCCTGACAATATCTGCCTCAAACTTGAGATCATGGACAGCACAGATATGCGCATACTCTCAATTTTGAAGAAATACTGTACCATCTCAGATACCCAAAGTATTGCCAGAAGAGTATTCATCACAGATAATCAAATATTCATTGCAGAGATGGAGGTATGGATAGGATGACGCAGACTATGAAACGCGGCCTTCTGTTCACAGTCACAACATTCCTGCTGCTCAGCTCAGTTTTCTTCCTGAGTTTCGCTTATGTGCGGCGCAGTGCATATACCCAGTCAGCACTCCACATGACAAAAACAGGAGATAGGCTCCGCTATCTTGAGGATGATATTGGCAGTTCAGCTTTCATCGACCTGCTTGGCATGGATATTCCATCTGTGAGGCGGAGGTCACAGAATCTCACACTCACATTCACGGAAATCACCCTCTCAAAAGACAGCAATTATGATGCAATGCTGCAGCAATACCAAAGTTTCATTGAAAATAACTACGCATCTCAAAACAACGCCAATATTACACTCCAGGATTTTGACACAAAATTTACAATACAGCCCTACAACACAACTTTTATAGTTGACACCACAAACCTTGAGATGGGACATTTTAATTCCACACAGGTTGAGAGAATATCTGTTGTTATCAAGCTCAATCAATCAGCTGATGATCTGCTCTCAAACACAACACCCACTGATGGAATTGGCAAACTGGTTGAGGTAAGTGTTGACTGCCTTGACCGCAGCAACAAACCACTTCTTACAGACACATTTGCACTGCTCGAGACTGATAAGCACAACCAGAAGTTTGAAATGCGCTTTGCAGCAGACAAATCACTCACTGTCTACTTTGGAGAGTCAGATGATATTGCTGACAGAGCAGTATTAGAGGTCAGCATAAACGGAACAGATGCGAATATCACCTCATTGAGTATTGTATATCCAACCCAGCTTACGCCAACTACTATAGATGCAGCCTCAGTTTCAATTTTGATACCACACCTAAACATACGCAAAAACTCCAAAATTTACCTATTTGCAGAATAATATTTACTGCGAATATGCACACCTACAACAATCAATAACAAAATGACAACATTTAATGAATATGAAAATGCATCAGCATTCCTCAGGCAATATATCAATAAAACCCAAAAAATCCATAAGCCACATCCTAATAAAGAAAGATATTTATATATAGAGTCTAATCATATTGCTGGAAAAGGGGTGAATCAAAATTTCTAAATCCAAAACCCATAAGAGGAGCAAATCGAAATCTCATAAGCCGCAGCCCTCAAGAGTCCCTACAAAACCTGAGGTTCATGCTACTCCAGAGCAGAAGCCTGAAACCATTCAAACCAGGGAAAAAAAGGAGCCGCCCAAGCAGCCTGAGCTGAAGAAAATCTACCAGACAACATTTGATGAGGTCTACGCATTAATCAACCATGACGGATTAGTGGATGTAAACTACCTTTCCGGGGTTTTCAAGCTTGACACTCAGACCATTGAAAGCTGGGCAAAGGTGCTTGATAAGCAGGGTTTAATCAAATTGCACTACCCTTTGATGGGTTCTCTGAAGCTGATGAGTCTTGAATATGCAAAAGCTGATAAAGAGAAAAAGAAAAAGCAGAAAGAGGAAAATAAAGCAAAGAAGAAGGCAAGCCAGGCAGAACAGCAAGAAGCAGAAACAAAAGGTGTCGATGCTCTCCGATTGGAAGGAAACCAGGACCAGCAACCTGGTGAAGGAGCCTCTGATAGCAAGTTCAAAAAACCTCGTAGAGGTCTAAGAAAACCATTCAAGATATTGTTGTTTGTACTCCTGGGTATATTGGTGATCTTTGCAGGATTGGTATTCTTATTAGTTACAAAAGGTTACCTGGTGATCGAATAAGATGGAAAATAGCACAGCTGAGAATACAAGCAGCGCAAAACCAAAGAAAAGGTTGGTTGATTCATATATTGTTATCGCTGACAATGTTCCGGCGCGCATCTCAGTCTGGAATGTTGACCAGGAGACTGTGCCAATATACCAAATCGAGACACCCAGGATAGGCAGGGCAACAGCTGCAGTTCTTGACAGTATGATAGAAGAGCTGGCAAGCAAAGTCCCTGTTGAGGTTGAAGAGATAATCGATTCGCAGAAAGCAAGAGAGCACAAAGAGAAATTCCTGCACCACATTGAAACCAGGGTCAAGGAGAAGCTGGGATGCACAGATGAAGAGAAGCTTGTATTTGCAGGCGTGCTGCTGCACAAGATGTTCGGCCTGGGTGAGATAGAGGTGCTGGTTGCTGACAATATGCTGGAGGAGGTGGCGGTAAACGGCAGCAAAGAGCCAGTTTCAGTCTACCACAAACACTACGGCTGGTGCAAAACAAACATGTTTATCAGGACAGAGACTGACATCTACAACTTATCATCACAAATAGGCAGAAAAGTAGGCAATGAGATATCTTCACTGAATCCAATAATGGACTCGCACCTGCTCACAGGAGATCGTGTTGCATCAACGCTCTTTCCAATTTCAACTTTAGGCAACACAATAACAATCAGAAGGTTTGCACGCAATCCTTGGACAGCCATCCATTTCCTTGATCCTGCAATAAACACCATCTCAAAAGAGATAGTGGCATTCCTCTGGCTGGCAATGCAGTATGAACTCAACATAATGGTTGCAGGCGGAACCGCTTCAGGAAAAACATCCATGCTCAACAGCCTGTGCACCTTTATCCCGCCAAAGCAGCGCGTTATAAGTATTGAGGATACCCGTGAATTATACCTCCCAAAAGAGCTGCACTGGAACTGGGTTCCACTCAACAGCCGTTTGCCAAATCCTGAAGGCCATGGTGCAGTCACAATGCTCGACCTCATGGTTGCCTCACTTAGAATGAGACCAGACCGTATTGTGGTTGGCGAAGTTAGAAGAAGAGAACAGGCAGAGGCAATGTTCGAGGCAATGCATACCGGCCACAGTGTGTATGCAACTATGCACGCAGATACAGTCCAGCAGGTAAAGCGCCGTCTTATTGAGCCACCAATCGCAGTGCCCAAGGCAGAGATAGAAGCATTACATCTGATCCTAATTCAATACAGAGATAGGCGTCGTGGCAAGAGAAGGACACTGGAGCTTGCAGAAGTACTGGCGGCAACCACCGAGGATCTTGAAGTCAACTACCTTTACAGATGGCAGCCTCGCACAGATGCATTTATGAAAGTAAAAGATAGTATAAGGGTATATGATGACCTTAACCTCCACACCGGAATGACTCCTGGTGAAATAAATGAGGACCTCAAAGAGAAGCAGAAAGTGCTAACCTGGATGCTCAAAAACAACATCAAGGATATCAATAAATTTGGAAATGTGATGCGCTACTACTACAAAGAATATGACATTCTCATGGATGTTGTCAATAAAAACCTCACACCTGAGAGGATTTTAGGCTAAAATGGCTGAGCAGAAACCTGCGCTGATGGTTCTTCCGCTTGGCATGGCCCAGAAGCTCGCAAAGCCGCTAAGAGGACTAAGCTATAGGCTTAAAGGCAGATTCAAAACCATGGACCATGATCTCAAGGCAGCTGAGCTTGAGATGGACACAGTGCAATACCTCTCAATAACAATAGTAAATGTAATCTTCACCTTCCTGCTTTTTTTCGGGCTGTTGTTTGTGCTAAACTTCACAGTCCAGGGCAACCCTGCTTTAGAGGCACTCAAAAAAACCCTTATGTATTCAGGTATTATTGTATTGCTTATAGGATACTCGCTCCTCAATTACCCAAAGATCATGGCAGGCAAGATAGCAGAGCAGATTGACAAGAACTTGGTGTTCGCGATAAAAGACCTGCTCATGCAGGTCAGCTCAGGAGTATCATTGTTCAATGGAATGATAAATGTGTCAATGTCTGATTATGGCCAGGTCTCAAAAGAGTTCGGCAAGATTGTACAGCTTGTAAATAGCGGTGTCCCTATGGACAAAGCACTCGAGGTTGTGGCAGTGCGCACAAAGTCAGACTATCTCAAAAGAGTGGTGTGGCAGCTCATCAACACACTTAAGGCAGGCTCCAGCCTCAAGGCTGCCCTCAGAACAATTGTGAAGGACCTAACTATTGAACAGCGTTCAAAAATCAAGGATTACGCATCTGAGCTCAATCTTTGGAGCCTCATCTATATGCTATTTGCAGTGGCTGTGCCAACCATTGGCGCAGTGATGCTTGTTATTTTGTCAAGCTTTGCTGGAATGGGGATTGGCAAAGGGTTTTTTATCGCCTTCATATGCATATGTTTTGCCATCCAATACGTGATGATTGGCTTCATAAAAGCCAGGAGACCAGTGGTGAACTTTTAGAATGAGGATATTTGAGAGAATCTATATCAACTCGGCAAAACCCCTCCCCAAGAATTATCGTGAGGGATTCAAAAAACTAATGATGTATGCCGGGATTCGCGATGAGTCTGACATCTATCTTGGCAAGGCGGTTCTGCTGGGGCTGCTTGCAGCAGCCATAGTGATCCAGTCCCCCAAGGCAGTTTTTGGCCTCTATAAACCCGTTTATATAATAGCTGCTGTTCTTGCATTTTTGTTTGTGCAGATTATTGCATATCTAAGAATATTCTTCAAGGCAGAAGAGAGATCTAAAAAGGTGGAGAATGCACTGCCTGATGCTTTCCAACTGATAGCTGCCAACCTGCGCTCTGGCATGACTCCTTTCAAAGCCCTTAAACAAGCGGCACACGAGAACTTAGGACCTCTGCAGGAAGAGATAACCTATGCAACATCAAGGGCTCTAGGCACAGAATACTTCTCAGAGACACTGCTTAGGATTTCTGACCGCATCAAATCAGACCTGCTTGAACGCTCCTTGCACCTCTTCACAACAGCGATGCGCTCAGGAGGCAACCTTGCGCAAGTGCTTGAAGAGCTCGCCACAGATATCTCGGAAACGCAAGCACTCAAGAGAGAACTTCGCACAAGCACAAAGACATATACCGCTTTTATCATGTTCACCATTATCTTTGGCACACCGCTCCTGCTTGCTATCTCAGTGAATTTTGTAAAGATGATCTCAGCGATGC
>JAHWHA010000085.1 GCA_019323665.1 Candidatus Woesearchaeota archaeon
AAAGGATAATGTATTTAGTGCATTATTTAGGCTGGCCTCTGTTGTGGAAGCTGAGTCAATTGCATGGCTTCCAAAAATACCATCTTCCATAAGATCAACAACATCTTTTTTTGTAAAGGGCGCTGATTGTGAGAGCTCAGCCAAAGCTGGCTTTGCTGCTGATCTAAGAATCTCTTCTATGAAGTAGCTGTCGAAGTCTCTCACAAAATGGTCGAATACCAGAAGCTGGGCCCGATTAACCCTAAAATCCTTGTTTTGGCTTTCAATTTTTGCCAAGCTTTGAAGAATGACAAAACAAACCACAAGGGCAAGGATAACCATCACTGAAAACACCATTGCTTTCTTATTCATTTTTTCAACCACACTTTTGCTGTGAAAAGATAAGGACCCAAGCCGGAATAGGAACCTGCCACTGTCCGCGAATTTGGCACCAGAAGTTCTGTGTCAGGGTCATGAATGTCATCTGGGATGTTAAAATGCATGCGCTGAAGCTCTGTGCATATCCTGCCAGGATTGTTTTTATAGCCCAGAAAATTGATTTCTGCAACAGCAGAGCTCTCAATCCCGTGCTCCACAGCCTGGCCATTCACTGTGAATATTTGCAGCAAATCCCCTGAAGAGGGATCAATTTCAAATCTGTCCCATGAAAATGTTGAGAGAGAGGAGATTGTTGATGGTGTTGGTGCAGAGTGGGGAACTGATTTTCCAGGCTGTATGGTTGCACCTGTGTTGTATACACGGATATCTGCATCGAAACAGTTATTGCTTGACATGCACTCATAATCCTCGTCTGAAATACATTGAGCGCAGGCCAGCTTGTCACACTTTGAGCCCAGGTCGTACACATCAATTGAGCAGAGCTCAGAGGCTGCGCTGCTGCTGGTATCTAACCTTAGGTGAATTGTTTCAACCTCAGAGAGCTGCTCTGATTGCAGCAGCAGGAAATTGGGCGATTCAAAACCAACTTCAACATTTGGTGAGGAGTCCTCCAAAACTCCGGTCACTACACCATAATTCCCTGACAAATCAAAGATCTCGTCAAGCTCTACCTTTAGCTGCTCACCTGAGTGCAGCAGATAGCGCTTGTACTGGGGATTGCAGTAGACCTCTCTGTCATAAGGCTCTTGCTGGTTGACACAGGAACAGCTCTCCATATCGCAGCTGTCAATTGTATGTGTGTTGCCATCATCACAATGGTCATCTGAATCGCACTCCGCATTACAGCTTCCTTTGACACATGAATAGGAAAATGAATCATAAACACAACCACAGTTTGCGTCACAGTTACCGAGGCCATCCCGTTTGCCTGTTTTTGCTGATTGGCAGGTTGCTGATTGCTGTTGGCAATACTGGTTGTTTCGGGTGTCAGGCCTTTCACAATCCTCTCCTGCATCAACAACACCGTTATTGCAATGTGGCTGTTCATCATGGGTGCATTTGCATGTTGCCAAGTTACATTTGTCAATCGTATAAGATCTGCCATCATTGCAGTCATCATCTGAGTCACACTCTGCATTGCAGCTCCCCTTGACGCAGGAATATGCAAAATTATCATACACGCAGTGGCACTCAGAATCGCAGTTCCCCCTAGCATCGCGAGTGCCTAATTTATTCCCTGAACACTGCTGTGTTGGTTGTGGGCAGTGTATGTTGTTTGAGGTGCTTGGCTTTTCGCAATCCTCTGTCAACTCCTGGATGCATTCGTCGCCGCATATCTCTTTATCACAGCCTTCACTACAATCGCCGCATGTTACTGAAAAGAAGTTGCATTTATGGCAATACAGACAGAGACAACTCAGCCCTGAGATTTCACTTTTAATCCTTCCCTCAACAACATCATGACAGTAACCATCTGCAGAAGTGCAGTAGTTTTTCACAATATTGTAATTTTCATAATATGTTAAACCTCCTTTGCTTTCCCACCTTCCACCAATTTGCGTGCATACTTCATCGCACGTTATATCTTCAGGTGTGCATCCAATATCAGTGCAATAGTAGCAAGTGCAATGCTCCAAACCTGGCTCCTGAAGGGTTCTTGAAGCTACATTACAGAATCCGCTGAGCTGACAATAGATCAAGGTAGCTTCTCTATCTGTCTTGCAGCTTTCAGGACAGCATTCGGGTTGGGAAAACGAGCTGGGTGAGCTAAATAAAATCATTGAGAATAACACAACAGCGAGTGCAACTCTCCTTCTGATTATCTGTGCTGATACAAATTTTTTATTGATAATTTTTGTAGCCATTTGGATAATTGATAATTATTGCTGTACTCCTCCGTATGTTTCAGTGTTGTAGAGCTCTAACGGCTGGCCTGTGTGCAGGTCTGTGCAGAGTATAGCAAGACCAAATCTCTTCTCATCAATCACGTTGTTTTCAACAAATATTTCATGTATCACGTCCGCTATCTCTTCGCCTGATGCTGAGCCTTTGGCAATATGCTCTGCAAAGGTGTCCAAAATTGTTGCCTCGGGGTTTTCTGAAAAATCACTACTGCAAGCCAAATCCTCAAGTTTTTTGTAGTGCGGACAACTGCAGCCTGCTTGTCTCC
>JAHWHA010000086.1 GCA_019323665.1 Candidatus Woesearchaeota archaeon
CTTTGACACTCACAATAAAGCACCCTGATTTATCGGTCTCAATACTGTTCTTTGCAGAGTTGGCTCTTACTTTTATTTTAAGTGTCCCCATTGATATATATTTCATGGGGCTGTGTTTAAAAGGCTTATGATATTTGAGGTAGAAAATAATAAATATCTGTTCGTCCAACTTATAATTAGTTATTTGGGGGTGTAAATATGGCTGACAAAGTCAAACTAGTTAAGGATGTGAAAGAGAGAATCCTTCAGCAGGGCAATGTGAGGAATGCTGAGCATGCTGAGATCATTGCCAGGAGATGGGCAAGTTATTGAGTTTGAAAATTTTTTATTGATCTCTTTAATATTTGTTTTATGTCAGCGGCCGCCACCACCTAGGCCACGACGGACTTTTTCTTACAGTCAAAAAGTCCTACTCATCAGACTGGAACACAACACTATCAATCTTTAATAGGCATCAGTGTGGAAACCCAGTCTGATTCGCCGGGCCAGGTGGCGACCGCATTGAAATTTCAAAAACTGGAAAGGCGGCGATGATGTCGCCAGACGAGACAGACCAGGTTCCCACACGGAGTGGCGGGGTTCTGGTCTGGCGAGTAGGGCTCGAAAGAGATTTATTGATTGAGAGATCGTCTGTGCGACCATCATCATCGCCGCTGAAGAGATTTTTCTATATATGAATTCAAAGATTTCAACAATTTCAAATCCCAAAGATTTTTAAATGCCCATATATTCCACCACCTTCTAGTTATGAGGTTTAATAGGCAAAATGGTGTCTGTGTATGATGTTGATGCGGGAGAGCTGATTGAGAAGGTGGCTGCTGAGCTTAAGAGCCAGAGCTTGGTTAAACCGCCTGAATGGGCCTCTTTTGCCAAAACAGGTATGCATAAGGAGAGGCAGCCTGAGAGCCAGGACTGGTGGTATGTCCGTTCAGCGGCAATTCTAAGAAGCGTGTATATTCTAGGGCCTGTAGGGGTGAGCAAGCTTCGGACAAAGTATGGCGGAAAGCGTAGACGCGGTCATAAAACTGAGCATTTCTTCAAGGGTTCTGGGAGCGTTATAAGGAAGGTGCTCCAGCAGCTGGAGGCTGCAGAGCTTGTCAAAAAGGAAGATAAGGGGATTCATAAAGGGCGCGTAATTGCGCCAAAGGGATTATCATTGCTTGACAATTGCGCTAGCAAGGTTTACAAACCAGCGGCAAAACAGGTGAAGGAAAAGCCTATCAAAGAGGAAGCTGAGCCAAAATCCAAAAAGGATGAAAAGGCTGAGAAAAAGGCTGAAGAGAAGCAGGAGAAACCAGAGAAAAAGCAGAGCAAAGCTGAAGGTAAACCTGCCAAACCTGAGAAAGCTGGTAAAGATGAGTGATGATTTGGATCAAATAAGGACAAAGAGGCTGCGGGAGCTTCAGAACAGCTATGATCAGCAGGCTCAGCAAGAGGCTGAGGTTGCGAGGCAGGTTGAGGCGCTTGAGCAGCTGGTGAGGCAGGTTCTCACCAAAGATGCATTGTTGCGTTACGGCAATATCAAGGCTGCTGATCCGGACAAGGCGATGCAGCTGTTGGTGATTCTGGGACGAATCATGCAGACCCAGAAGGTGCAGGTTATCACTGATGCGCAGCTCAAGCAGCTGCTCAAACAAATAACTCCCAAGAAGAGGGATTTCAAGATCACAAGGAAATAACAATAAGATGGCAAGATACAAGCATTTAAATCGTAAGCTGAGACTGGCGAAGAAGAACCGTCAGACTAGATGGGCTCCTTTCTGGACTGTGTTCAAAAAATATGGCACTGGCCGCAGAGTTCATCCTGGCAGGCATACTGCCACCAAGCGCAGCTGGCGAAGAACAAAAACTAAGGCGTGAAGATGGCACTTGAACGTACTTATAATGTTCCACTGAGGAAAGAATTCCAGAAGGTTCCTAGATACAGAAGGTCAAAACGAGCTGTTGATGCACTGCGCAAATTCATGATGCAGCACATGAAGTCTGAGGATATCAAGATTGGCAAGCATCTCAATGAGCATATCTGGAAGCATGGTATAAAGAATCCGCCTCATCATGTGAAGGTTAATGCTGTGAAGGATGATGAGGGTGTTGTGAGAGTTGAGTTGTTCGGTTTCAAGTATGAGGATGCTACCAAGGTTGTGGAAGAAAAGTCTGCTATTGACAAGGTGAGAGAGAGGCTTGGTGGTAAACCTGCAAAGTCCATAAAAAAGGTAGAGGAGCCTGAGAAAGAGGTTAGGACTGAAAAGCCAGGAGAAGAGAAACAAAAAGAGGAGAAAAAAGAAGCAGTTGAGCAAAAGCAAGCCGCAAAAGAGGAGAAACCTAAGAAAGCGGAGGCTGTTGATAAACCAAAGCCAAAGATTACTGCAGAGAAAGAAAAGCCAAAGCCTTCTGTCAAAAAGGCTGAGAAGCCAACTGGTAAGATAAGCAAGGTGAGAAAGCCTGCAAGAAAACAAAAGCCGACTGCCAAGATGGCAAAGAAGGCTGAAAAAAAATAATTCTTGTCGCAATGATTATTTTCGATTTTTATGAAAAAGCTTAATAATCTTATATTCTCAACTTCAGATATGGCCAACTATTTTCCCTACGAGCAGCGCAAATTGGAGATTATCACTAAGAATGATTCTCAAACAAATCCTAAGTATGGCTGTGAACCTGAGAAGAGGACAACTGAAGAGTTGTTGAAATTTGGTATTGTAAATATTGACAAGCCCTCTGGGCCAACTTCTCATCAGATTGCTGCTTATGTCAAGGATATCATGAAACTCAGTAAAGCCGGGCATTCTGGGACTTTGGACCCAAAGGTGACTGGATGTTTGCCAGTGGCAATAAACAGGGCAACCAAGGCAACTCAGCTTCTGCTAAAGGCGGGCAAGGAATATGTGGGAGTTATGCATATCCACAAGGAGGTGGATGAAGATAAGCTGAGAGATGCAGTCAATAAATTCAAAGGCAGAATTGAGCAGTTGCCGCCTGTACGTTCAAGTGTGAAAAGGCAGAAGAGGCAGAGGAGCATCTATTATTTTGAATTGCTTGAGATTAAGGAGCAGGATGTGTTGTTCAGGGTTGGGTGCCAGGCAGGAACTTATATTAGGAAGTTGGTGCATGATCTTGGCGAGAGTCTTGGTATTGGAGCGCATATGTCTGAATTGAGGAGAACAAGAGTTGGTCCTTTTAATGAATCCTCGCTTTGCACTCTGCAGGATTTATCTGACAGCTTTTATTATTTTGAAAATGAAAACAATGACAAGTTCATCAGGCACGTTATGCAGCCTGTGGAAAAGGCTGTTGAACATATGCCAAAGATCTGGGTCTTGGACAGCGCGGTTGATAGCTTGTGCCATGGCGCTTCTTTGAGCAACCCAGGAATAGCAAAGCTTGAGAATGGGATTATAAAAGATGATATTGTTGTTGTGCTCACCTTAAAAGACGAGCTTGTGTGTTATGGCAAGGCCGTTATAAACACTGAGGATATGTTGCACGAGAAAGGGTTGGCAGTGATAACTGACAAGGTGTTTCTGGAGCCAGGTGTTTAACCGCTTGTAAGGTAATTACTGTGCTGTGGTCTTTGTGCGGACTATGAATCTGCAGAAGCTGCCAGTTTTTTTGCAGTAAAAATCAATCTGCTTGTCTTTGAGCACTGACTTTCGCAGCTCACACTCATCCCAGATAAAACGCTTCCAGTCAACAATGTTGTCAAAGCGCTTGTTGATCTGGCTGCTAAGAATCTCGAGCAGCTTCTCCTCCTCAAGCTCTACCTTGCGTGAGTCTTTTTCAATCTCCTCTTCTTCTTTGAGAATCTGGTCTTCTTCAGCCAGCAGTTTGCTGAGCTGCTTTTCAAGCTGGAGCAGTTTTTCCATTATTTGTTCGTTTGTTATTGTCATGAGCACTCTTCTTGGGTTTGAGTATTAAAAGGTTTCTGATTGCACTTTGTTCAGGAATATTTATATAAACTTGATGGATAAACTATGTTCATGGATATGCAAAACATCCCAAAGGTTGAAACAGCAGACAGGCTGCTTGACACTGCATTTCGCAGGGGTAGAGATAGTGCTAAGCTCTCTAAACAAAAAGCACGCGGTGACAGATTCAATAAACAGAAGACCGTTGAATTAAGAAAGTTTGCTGCTGCAAGGAAATCCCTGGTTGACTCTCTGGAACGCATCCTCAAATCTTTCCCCTCTTTTGACCAGCTTTCAGATTTCTACAAAGAGCTTGTGAAATGCACTCTTGATTACAGGTTGCTGAAAAAGAGCCTCGGTGCGGTGAACTGGGCGAGAAAGCAGGTTGATGAGCTGCACAGTGTATATGCCAAACGACTAAAAAGAGCAAAGTATCCTGATGAGTTGGGAAAAATTAGGGGTGAATTCTATGGCCGCATCTCCTCTGTTCTTAAACAGGTCAAGAATGAGCTTGCCATGCTCGAGGAGGCAAGAAAAATCATGCGCGGCTATCCTTTGTTCAAGCAGGATATGTTCACTGTAGCTATTGCTGGATTTCCAAATGTTGGAAAGACAACTCTATTGAGCAAGCTGACCCCTGCAAAGCCTGAGATTGCGGCTTATCCCTTCACCACAAAGGGCATCAACATGGGTTACGCAAAGAGCGGCAGCAGGATAATACAGCTTGTTGATACTCCGGGCACTTTGAACAGGTTTGACAAGATGAACAACATTGAGAAGCAGGCTTACCTTGTGATTAAACATCTGGCTGATGCAGTTGTGTATGTGTTTGATCTCACAGAACCTTACCCATTAAGTGATCAGATTAAACTGTACAAGAATGTTGAGAGACTAAAACCAGGGTTACTCATCTATTTCAGCAAGGCTGATATTCTGGAGCAAGAGGTTATTGACAAATTCAGAGAGAAGTATCCTGGATTTTATGACCCAGAAGAGCTAAAAAATCACTTATTCTCCCGCACCTGAATAAAGCATTTGCAGGGCATCTTGTGGGCTGCTTTCTTAAGTGCCAGTTTGGTTTGCACAACCTGCTCTGGGTTTGTATAGACACTGAACATCACCTTGCCTGTTTTCACCTGGGCTGCCCTGCCTATTGGGTTGCCAAAGGCATGTGACATTCCAGTTGAGAAACGGTCAGCGCCTGCGCCCTTTGCCAACGGATTTTCCCTGAGAATGTGAAATGGATACATCCTGATTTTCATATAGAAGTTCTGCTTGCCCACTTTTCTCTCTAAATGTCTGTTGCAAGTGCGTCTTGCAGATTCGATCGCCTCCTGCCTTATCTGGATGCTGTCGCCGGCAATCAGATCAACACTTGTTTTGAATTCCTTTTTGAGGTTGCCCATGTCAAACTTAACTATTTTATTTTGGGGGCTGCCTCTGATATATGAGTTTTTCCTGTACTTTGAATATCGGGTATAAGGCCTTTCGAGCCTTCTGTATGCCACTCCTTTTCTGAGCTTTGCCATATATATGGGTAACTTTAGAGGGTTTATAAAGGTTTTTGTTTGGGGTTCCATAGACAAATATTTATAATTTAGATGAAAAGAACATATCAACATGGAATTGATTGAGCTGACCAATGTCACAAGGAAGTATGGCACAAAAACCGCAGTAGATTCTGTTTCATTTTCGATTAAGGAAGGCGAGTCTTTTGCACTTTTAGGTCCAAACGGAGCTGGCAAGACTACCCTGTTGTCTCTGATGACAACAGTACTTTATCCCACTAAAGGTAGAATATCTATAATGGGATTTGACTCAAAGCATCAGGGAAAAGATATTCGAAAATTAATTGGTGTTGTTTTTCAGGAGTTTCTGCTTGATGATGATATGACAGCCAGGCGTAACTTGGATGTTCATGCAAGGCTATATAAGATGGATCGGCTAGCCCGTGAGCAGGCTATCAATAATGTCTTAAGATTGGTGAATCTTGAGGAAGAGCAGAATCACAAGGTATCTACATTCAGCGGTGGAATGAAACGCA
>JAHWHA010000087.1 GCA_019323665.1 Candidatus Woesearchaeota archaeon
GGCTTGAAAGGTAAGAATAGGAGTTTTATTGAGAAGAATCTGGTAAACAATCTGAAAGATTGTTTGTCAAGAAATAAAATTGACTTTGGCTACATCAGAAGACAGAGAGGTAGAATATTTATTGATTCAAACAGAGAGTCCACTTCTCTGTTAAAAAATGTGTTTGGTATCTCCTCATTGAGCTATGCTGAAGAGGTTGGGCTTGATATGAAATCAATACAAGCAGTTGTGAGCAGGCTTGTGAGTCATAGTGAATTTGAAAATTTCAGGATCTCTGTTCAGAGACTTAATAAAGAGTTTTCATTGAGCTCAATGGAATTGGAAAAAGAGCTTGGAGCTTTTGTTGTTGAGAAATTTGGGAAAAAAGTGAAACTGGAACAACCTGAACTTAATATCCAGATTGAGATTGCAGACAAGGCATATATTTTCAATGAACGCATTCAGGGTTTTGGAGGGTTGCCAATTGGAACACAAGGTAAAGTTGTGTGCTGGATTAATAATTCAAAATCATTGCTGGCTGCAATTCTTATGATGAGACGTGGATGCAAAGTTGTATTGGCTGGCAGGATGCTTAAGGTCAATGGATTTGGAAAGTACAACTATGGTTCTATACTCGAATTCTATCCTGCAGGATCTTTTAAAGAGGTTGAGGAAATTGCTTCCAGACTTAAAATTAAAGCAATAGTAGTTGATCACACTTTGAAGGATTATGCTAAACTGGATTCACAAATGCTTGTACTTAGACCTTTAATTGCATTCTCAGAAAAGGATATTGAGTTGCAGAGGGAAAAATATTTTGGTTAGGGTTCAACTATTTCTATGCCCTCAGCAATGTGTAACCCCTGTTTTATTCGTGAATTAAGATAAATTCTCTTTGCCACATTCTCCAAAGAGCTTTTTGCCTCTGAAGGATGCATGCCAAGTGTAATGCCCAAACTCATCAAGTCGTGTGGAGAACGCAGCTCCCACTCTGATTTGGCAAAAGAGGCAATGCACATCTCTACCTGGTATTTCCTGCATAGCTTAATATTACTAGAGTATCTAGCCAACAGCTTTGCCCTTTGTTCTTGTGTTGTGAATAATATTTCTGATAAAGATATAGCTACCATGATTCTATTCTTATTGGCCAGATTGCACAACACCTGGTTTAGACCGCTTTTTTTGTAATGCAGTGAATCCTCTTTGAATGCAAGCTCTAGGTTATAGATAAGATCGGGTTTTGCCCTCTCAAATGTATATCTGTCCTGTTTTGAGGATTTCACAAGAATCAAATCAGCTTGTTTTCTTAGCTTGTTGACCTCTTTTGGGTTTGCCAACAGCCCGAAGTGAAGTTTTAATTGAGTGTTCTTTCTCAGTGCTTCAATATGCTTTTTCCTTGCTGAAATAGCAGTGTTTGATTTTGTTGGATAGACAAAGCAAAGGGCTTGCCAGCCTAATCTCTCTGCAAAGTCCATTATCTCAGACTCATTATTCTTTGGGAACACAATGTCAGCATACATAATAAAATGTGAAGAATTGGGTTATTTAAAGGTTTTGTGAATTAGTTTTCCAAAAAATCAGATACATTAAACTGAATTTAGTTATAATTGCCACAAACAGCTTCTCCTATATCATCTCTTCCTGGTCCACCAACCCGGAGATCATTATATTGAGGTCTCCACTGACTCTCATCAGCTCTGTTTGCTCCAATCCAGCTTGTGCATGCCCTTTCAGGCGAGTTTGTATCCAGGAGAATGAATATCGTTGTCCCAATAACTTGAGAATCTGTATTCCAAATCCTAAAAGCTTCTTTTGCACCCTTGGTTATATCTTTATCATCATACATGCAACGCCCGTCAACCAAATTATGCACGCCTTGACCAGATTCTGTGATAAGTATTGGTTTTTCCAATGCCCTTATCTCTGGTCTATCATACGACTTAGGGTTTGCACCTGCATCTGTCCATGAGGGATAGCTGTGATGCCCCCAAATATCAAAGGCCTCTCTATTTAGATTGTCAATAATTGTTTTTGCATAAACATCTCTTGCTGCAGAATCTGGCTTGCTTGGTGACAGCCCAGCAGTGATGATATAAACCTTGTCTCGGATACCAGCATTTGTCAAACCTTGATGGATTTTGTTTATCATCTCAGCATATTGTGCAGGGTCTTTTTTACCGCTAGCTTGGAAATCCTCATTGTTTGGTTCATTACCTATCTGCACGTAGAGAGGACCTGAGGTACTGCTTAGCAAGTTTTTTATGAAGATAACATACTTATTGTCATCAATCCGAATATCAATATTTGCCTCGTCTCCAGGAGGCCCTACAATCCGGACAATTGGATTCAACTTCATATTGCGGGCACTTATTACAAAAGAGGGTGCAGATTCAGGTGCTGTGTTGTCATCGCCCCAAATCTTCCCTTCAACCCCAAATGTGCGGAGAATCCATCCACCATCTCCTGAGAAAGTATGAACATATTGGGTGTCCTCTGGAGCAAGTGTCATAAACCCAAACTTATTGCATTTAGCATTAACAGCAGCAGCCTTCACTTCTCCACAATCTTCATCTCTCACGTTAATTCCTGCAGTTGCAGCTTCATCTACTTCAATATTAACTGGGAAACCGCACTCTGCAGCAAGATCTGTATCAGCAGTCACTTCCCCTTTAAACTCGCAGCACTTCCCAGAACCTTTAAGATCTTTACAAGTTAATCCTGTTCCCTCAAACATGAAAAGCATACGCGCATAGGAGCAGACTCCATTATTGTTAATCACCTTGATTGTGAAATTGTTTTTACCCTCAACAACCTTATTTGCAAGCGCTTTTATTACCCCCCCTTTTTGGAGAGATTTCAACAAATCATTTGGCTGTATAGATCCTGAAATTGATATTATGGGTTGGTTATTTAAATTGAATATACTCACACTATCATCAACAAAAATGTTTGAAATATTGATACTATTAATACAAATAGTGTCTCCTTCACTTTTATTTATTAGTTCAAAAGAGAATTCGCCTTCGCCGCCTGCAGCAGCCATCCCTGGATAGCCGAGCTCATTATCTCCGTCTCCGTCCCAGTCATGAAGTTGACAGCCAGCCAAAGTGCCATCATCCCAATCAGTCTTACATTTAGTTTTGCATTCATTTACATCCTCAGGTGTGATTCGGTCTTTACAATACTCATTGCAGAAGATATCTTTTGCATTTGGATCACTGTAAGTGTCCTTATAAGCAACATATGCAGTTGTTCCACCTTTTGGTTTGGAAGTTTTTTCAAACTCTTCAAATTTCTTAATGCCCATCTCCTCATCAATCCCGCATCTTGATTTGTCATCTGCGCAACCATCTTTTATATAATCAGGTGCATACCATGCACCATTTTCACCCTCAACGAAGCACAGACAAGGCTCGCACCCAACAACATACATGAATTCAGTATCAATAAATATTTTGGTATTACCACCAGCACCACAAGTTATGCTCAGACCAGCCTCACTAAAAGAATCCATATAGCCTATGGCAAGATTCTGCTCTGGATACACCTCTGTGTCAATTTTCCTCCATATGTCTCCAGGACCATCTCTCTTGACAATTATCAGTGTCTCCTCTGCAGCACCCATGCCACCATCATCATACTGCAGCTTTATTGTGAGAGGTTCGCTGAGTTTCATCCCAGATGGCTCAAACTGATAGATTCTGTAACCATGGATTGTTGCATCCTCATAGGTGAGCGAAGCAAGATATATTGAAATTTCAGGATTATCAACAACGTTACCAAGAGCATTAGTGAACACAGTGCCCGGTGCAAATTCCACTTCCATTAGACCATCAGCAGTTGTGGCTCTGAAGGGCTCTCTTAACATTCCGCCTGTTGTTGGCACAACAAAGGTTATTGGCCTCTCAACTGAAAACACAAAGTCAGATACGCTCACTAGGGATGTGCCAGCTGACAAGCTAAACTCATAATCGGAAACCACATTTATGACATTATCATTGATATCAACATTCACATCGCCATTATTCATCTCAGCATCAATCCCACGCGCCCTGTAAGGCTCAAGATCAACACATGCTCTGAAATCAGCAGTTATATAGGCAGCAAGATCCAGCTCACAATCCTCAGAATCAAAACAGTTGTGCTGATAGCTGTTGTGAACAGCGTCCTCAAAACACTGTTCAGCATAAAGCCTCAGAGAAGTCTGCTCTGACTGCAGCATCAAGGCTTCATCCCTCTCAGGCTGGATAATGCCCTGCATCAACTCTGATTTAAGTAAAAAGAGCATCCCAAAAGAGAGGGCAATAACTATAGCAACAACAATAAATATTGTAATCTGGCCTCTTTTGAGCATCATAATGTTATTCTTTTGGGTTATATAAATATCTTTTTATATAGCAGGCATGACATAGCGCCCTACTGCTCGGTTCACCGCACTCCTTGCACCTTGGTATTTTTTCAGCAGACACATCACTTTTTCGCAACAGCTCAACTCTCTTTAGAAAATTCTCAACAAACTGCTGCTTTGCCTTTGGGTTGCTCTGCGAATAGTTATTCAAAGCTGCACGCGCAGCATTTCTGAATGATGAAACTGCATAAGGGCATTCAACCCTGGGTACGTCAAAACCCTGCAGCATTACATAGATAGCACTTTGCTTCTCCTCGCAGTAATAAAGCGGCTTGACACGCGGCACAAAACCAGCATCCTCAACAACTCCAGTAATTGGCCCAAGTCTGCTCAGTGCTGTAATATTTGCCTGGCACATATTCATAAGTATGCTCTGCGCCTCATCATCAAGGTTATGGCCTGTAGCAATCTTGTCAAAACCCTGTGCAGCCTTGTTGAGCAGCTGTCTCCTGAGCACACCGCAGATCGTACAGATGTGTTTCTCTCTGCCAAACTCATCTATTTTCAGTTTATACTCTTTGTTGAAAGAATATATTTTCAATCTCACATCCCATTTAGAGCAAAGCTTTTTTAGTCTCTTTAGCGTGAATTCCCTGTATCCGGCTATACCCTCATCAACCGCGACAGCTTCAACTTTATAACCCAGCTTTTTCAGGATAAATAGCAGTGCAGTTGAATCCTTACCTCCGCTGCACGCAACAGCAACACTCTCCCCCTTTTTTATAAGCTTGTGCTGCTTAATTGTGGCTTTTACTCCATTTTCAAACCATTTCACGTAGTGGGAGCTACATAACAAGAGCTTTTTGCCTGGCACTTTGTAGGCAGACTCAGCTTTGCATTGTGAACATCTCATACTTTAAAGCACACTAGGCGCATTATATATAATTTGCGCGCATTTGGAATTTTGATATATGGTGTTATATATACCAAAGATTTATAAAATCACTTCTGTTAGCCTGAATGCATGGAGAAGGAGCTGGCAGAGTATGCAGTGGAATATGCTTCCAAATTAGGAGCAAACTATGCTGAAGCAAGATTGCAGAAATCAGAAGGCACATCTTTCTTGCTCAAAAACGGCACACCAGAAATATCAGGTTTTAATGAGATTTCAGGACTTGGAATAAGGCTGATAGTTGAGGGGGGTTTGTCATTTGTCTCAACCAATCAGCTGCATAAGCCGCGTATTAAAACCTTGGTGGATAAATCATTCAAGGCAGCCAAGGTTGTCTCAAAAATCAAAGAGCAGATCAACCTTGCAGAGGACACTCCAAAGCAGGCAACTTATGAGGTAAAGCAGAAAATCAAGATTGAAGACGTTGCGCCATCAGAGAAGGTTGGGCTTCTAATTGAGGCTGACAAGGCTGCTGTTGCCACAGGAATAAAGACTGCTGGTAGGTATCTCACGCTGGCAGATGTAACCACAACAGAGTATCTTGTGAACAGTGAGGGCACAAAGACACTCGCCAAAATTCCCAAAGTGTCGTTTCTTTACTTTATTACAGTCCAGCACGGCACAAAATCAATGCAGCGCTACTGGCAATATGGCAACTCAGGAGGGTTTGAATTTGTAAAAGAATGGGATCTTGTGAAAGTTGTGACAGATGAAATTAAGATATGTGACTTCATGCTTAAGAAAGGTAAACTAGTCAAGCCTATGAAAGCAGACCTTGTTGTTGCTCCGCAGGTTGTTGGGATAATGGTCCATGAGAGTGTGGGCCATCCCTATGAGGCAGACCGCATTCTGGGTAGGGAGGGAGCGCAGGCTGGAGAATCATTTGTCAGCCCTGACATGATAGGGATGCAGATTGGCAGTAGTGCAGTAACTGTTGTGGATGATCCAACGATACCATTTAGCTATGGTCATTATTTGTATGATAATGAAGGGGTGAAAGCACGCAGAAAATACCTCATGAAAGAGGGCAAGATAACAGAATTCTTGCATAACCGGCAAACCGCACATAAGATGGGGCTCACAAGTAATGGTTCATCAAGATCAGTTGATTATGATAAAGAGTCAATTGTGAGAATGTCAAACACCGTGCTTCTTCCTGGCAAATATACAGAGGAGGAGCTTATTGAAGGAGTAAAAGATGGCATCTTTATGAAGAATTTCATGGAGTGGAATATTGATGATAAGCGGATCCACCAGAAATATGTGGGGGCAGAGGCTTACCTAATTAAAAATGGCAAGCTTGAGGAGCCAGTATCAAACGCAACAATAGAAATTAGCACTTATAATCTATATAAGGCAGTGGATGCTGTAGCAAATAACACAGAATACCATTCTGGCAACTGCGGCAAAGGAGAGCCGATGCAGGCAATTCCTGTGTGGTTCGGTGGACCATCAATGAGGTTGAGGAATCTAAGAGTAAAATGAATGCAGAGCAGGTTGCAGATTATGTGCTGAAAGCGCTTTTGAAGAGAAGAGTAGATGATGCAGTGGTGATGGCCTCAGAGCGCATATCTCAACAGATTAAATTCTCAAACAACAAAGTGAATGCCATCAAGACACTGGAGCAGAATAGCGTGAGTTTATTCGCAGTTAAAGATAAGAGGCTTGTTTCAACAGCAATAAGAGATATCTCAACTGCCTCAGCAGACTCAGTTGTGGATAAGGTGATAGATTTCCTAAAAAGTGCACCAGAGAATAAAGGTTATGGGGGGATTGCACAAGGCCCTTTCAAATACAGCGAAATCTCACGAGGTTTTGATAAAGAAGTGATGAGTAACCCTCAACTGGGGGCAGAGCTTGTTGAGCAGGCAATTTCCAGGGCAGTTGATTTGGGCATTGAAAGATCTGCAGGTGTGCTTGAGTTGAGCAACGACGATATTTTTCTTAAAAGTTCAAATAGTGTTGATGTGAGCGATAAAGCCACTAGATTGTATTTTTCAATGAGATGCTTTGCAGACAAAGAGGCATCAGGACATATGGTCACTGCTTCCAGGGATTTGAGAGGCTTTGAAGTTGAAGCGGCTGTTAATAAAGCTGCCCATATTGCCGAGATGGCAAAAAAGCCAGAGGCAGTTGAGCCAGGGAAATATGCTGTACTGTTTGACCATTTGGCATTCTCAAATATGCTGGATAGAGCGGGCATGGCTGCGTCTGCGTTTTCAGTAGAAGCAGGTTTATCCTTCCTTGCTGATAGGCTAGGCCAGAAGGTTGCTAGCGACATAGTGACCTTAAAAGATTCAGGTAACCTTGAGAATGGGTTTGGCTCAGATAAGTTTGATGAAGAGGGAGTTCCAACAAGAGAAAACACAATTATTGAATCAGGCAAATTGAACACTTATCTGCATAACACCTCTACAGCGAAAAGGTTCAACACAACCACAACAGCAAATGCTGGCCTTGTTTCACCAACTACCTTCAATCTTGTGCTCAAGCCAGGAAAGCATAGTTTTGAAAGCCTGCTGAGTACCATTAAACGAGGACTTTATATAACTAACGTGTGGTATACAAGATTCCAGAATTATCACTCTGGTGATTTTTCCACGATACCACGTGATGGTATCTTTCTGATTGAAAATGGTGAGATTAAGCATGCAGTTAAGGAATTGAGAGTGAGTGACAATATGATAAATCTGCTGCAGTCAATATCAGCTATAGGTAGTGAACCAAAGCAGATCTTCGGATGGGAGGTCGAGACACCAGTTGTGACACCTATGGCTGTTGTTGATGATTTAAGAATCACAAAATCAGAGGGTTAGTATGATGAAAGAGAATGCAAAGACAAGGGAAGGTATCTATTATGGCTATACTGCGGACATATCTCATCTTGAAGAAGAGAACCGCGTGTTGAGATCAACTGTGGCATCGCTGCGTGAAGAGGTGATGCGCTTCAAACGCACACCCTTGCTTGTGTGCGAGGTTACAGAACTAAATGAGGGCAAGGCGCTTGTAAGGCTACCAAATGGTAATCTATTCTATGTTGATGTTAGTAACGGCTGCCCGAAGTTGAAACCGGGAGATTTTGCGCTGGCTCACCAGAAAAATTTGACACTTGTTGATAAGGTGCCAATTTCAAAACAGTTCAATGTCGACAAATTTGTAATTATGGATAAGCCCACTGTCTCTTGGGCAGACATAGGCGGACTGAACACACAGATTGAGGAGATACAAGAGGTTGTTGAGCTCCCTCTAAAAAAACCAGAGCTTTTCAAGACAGTTGGCATAACTCCTCCAAAAGCGATACTCCTCCACGGGCCGCCTGGCACTGGCAAAACTTTGCTTGCAAAAGCAGTAGCCAATTCAACAAACTCAACTTTCATAGAGATTGTCGCCTCTGAACTTGTGCAGAAATTCATAGGTGAAGGCGCAAAACTTGTGAATGAGATATTCAAGCTTGCGAAAGAAAAGGCACCGTCAATTATATTCATAGATGAACTAGATGCAATAGCTGCTACGCGTGTTGAGATAGGCACGAGCGGTGAGCGAGAGGTGCAAAGAACATTTATGCAGCTTCTAGCAGAGATAGACGGCTTTAAACCCTTGGGAGATGTCAAGGTAATAGGGTGCACCAACCGAAAGGATATTCTTGACCCAGCAATCCTAAGGCCTGGAAGACTGGACAGGCAGATCTTTGTTCCAATACCTGACGGAGAAGGCCGCAAAGAGATACTTAAGATCCATACACAGAAAATGAGTCTCAGCAAATCAGTCGATCTGGCAAAGCTGTCCAACAATATGGAGGAATTCTCAGGCGCGGAGATACAAGCAGTGTGCACAGAGGCTGGCTATTACGCAATACGGGCAAACCGTAAACATCTTGTACTGTCAGACTTTGTTAATGCCATCGAGAAAGTTAAGCTGCGAGAAGAGTTTGAGGCAAAGGATTACGAGGAGATGTTTGTTTGATTCTCTAATTCCCATTTCCCTCCAAATCCTCCAGTAGATTAAGCACCTTATTAACAGAATCTGTACGTCTAACTACTGGATTGAAAAACCAAGGAGAACGCGTATTGTACTCACCAACCGCAAAAATATGTGGTTTCCCTGTTGTGATTGCAAGAGCCAAGGCAAAACCGAATTCCATCGGTAATGTTGTTCCACGTTCATCAGCAATGTAAATTAGTACATCACACTTTCTGATGCCTTTTACTTCATTTTGTGAGTAAATGGACGCAGTCTCTTGATTTGCATTATAGGGTTTAATATTCTTATGTGTTGTCCAGTCATAGGTGATCTCATGGCCTAAAGCTCTAAGTTTTCTGAACACATCATGAACCAACTCTTTCTTTTCAAATTTTGCAGCAACATATATTTTCATAAGGTTGTTAGAGTTATTTCTATTTATAATTATTTGCCTGAAAAAGTGCGTGCTCGGCAGTTACATCCGTCAGTCATCTCCTTGCGGATCCTTGGGTGTTCACTTCTTCATCGCACGCAAATATGCATAATCAAGAATTCTATTTAAATTGTTTGGAAATCAAAATTTATTGAGGTTCAAAGAACCTTAAAATCAACACACACTCTGTAAATACCTGGCGCAAAATTACCACACTTTACATTAGCAATCATTTTACAGTTGCGGCCTTTTGCTGTGCATGCTTTTTTGATTTTATCAATTGTGCTATTTGGGAACTCAGCTTCAGAAGCAAAATCATAGAAATGTATTATAGAGTCTGGCTTTGAGGCTGAAAGCGCAACGTCAAGGAACTGGTCTGCGGTTTTTGGCAGAGGCATCACTATCCTGTCAAATTTACCCAATTGAGGAACAATTTCCCTTGCGTCACCAAGTATAGCCTCTGCA
>JAHWHA010000088.1 GCA_019323665.1 Candidatus Woesearchaeota archaeon
AAGCGGTAGGATGTTTAGTACATACCTTACCTATGTCTTTAGTAAGTGATCTAAGAATCTATGACTATCTGCCTTTGTGGCCAATTGGTCTTACAAAGCCAAAAAATCTTAGTTATGAAAATTATAGAACTCTTGTGGAGCAAATGGAACACCTGACTGAAAAAATTGCCCGTTTAATTGGAGTAACTCAGGGTCTTTCTTTGGCACAAGGTAGGTATCCCCGTCCGAATAATGAATGGCCAGATAATTATGCAATACATTACGCAGCTGAAGGGCAACTTTGTGTATCTCGCATAGATATAGATACATTGCCGCCAGAAGACAAGGATAGATCAATTGCAGCAATGCGCAATGTAGCAGAAACGCTTAGTTTTTCAAATAATGAATCAATGAGTAGATATGAACAAGGTCTTGAGGCTGGAAGGGATTTAGAGATACCTCATAAATGGTTGATTCCAGAGGATGAACTGGCATCAACTGTAAGCAGAGAATACAAATACTATTGACAAATAACACAGACACAAGAAAACACTTTTAAACCTTGACATCTTACTTAAACAGGTGAAAAAAACCGAAATTTCTCAATTCTCAGGCACACCCACAATAGACCTTGCCCTTGACACGATTTCTAAGAATAAACAAGCCATTGTCTTTGTCAACACCAAGCGAGGCGCAGAGAAATGTGCAGAAGATATTGCGCAGAAAATAAAGAAAAAAGAACCAATTCTTGAAGAGATTTCAGAGAAATTGGAGCATGCACTATCCTCTCCCACAAAGCAATGTAAGCGGCTGGCAAAGCTGGCAAAAAAAGGGGTTGCTTTCCATCACGCTGGCTTGGTACAAAAACAGCGAGCCTTGATAGAAGATGAATTCAGGGCAGGCAATATCAAGATAATCTGCTCAACACCAACACTTGCAGCAGGGGTTGATTTGCCAGCATTCCGCACAATAATCCGCGACCTCAAGCGCTACGGCCATCGCGGTTTGCAGGATATCCCTGTGCTTGAATACCACCAACAAGCAGGAAGAGCAGGCAGGCCAAAATTTGACAAGTTTGGAGAGGCAATAACCCTGGCAACAACCAAGGGCCAGAAAGAATTCATAATTGACAAGTATATCACAGGCTACCCAGAAGACATATTCTCAAAACTTGCAGTTGAGCCAGTACTTCGTACATATCTGCTGTCACTAATCGCAACAGAGTTTGTGAAAAGCGAAGAGCAGATAATGAGGTTTTTCTCAAAAACATTCTGGGCATTCCAGTTCCAGGATATGGAACAGCTATCATTCATAATTCGCAAGATGCTCCAGCTTCTTGAAGAGTGGGAATTCATAATAAGCAGCAGAGCTGAGTTTACATCTGCGGATAAGATTAACAAAACAGGTTATAGGGCAACACCAGTGGGAATAAGGGTTGCCCAGCTGTACCTTGATCCACTCACAGCCCATCATTTTATGGAATGCCTTAAAAGAGCAACTTCAATTACCCCAAATCAATTCTCCTTCTTACAGATGATATCCCAGACACTTGAATTGAGGCCTTTGCTGAGGGTGCGTGTGAAAGAATGGGATGAGATGCAGCAACTGCTCATAGACGAAGAAGGCAGACTACTCTCTGAAGAGCCTTCCCTATATGAACCAGAATATGAAACATTCCTGAGCTCTGTGAAGACAGCCTCAATGTTCTTAGAGTGGATCGATGAGAAAGATGAGGAATTTTTACTGGAGAGGTATTCAATCAGGCCTGGGGAGCTCAGGGCCAAAATTGAGGTGGCTGACTGGCTGCTATACTCATCAAGCGAGCTCGCCAGGATTATGAAACTTCAGCATTTGCTTAGCGATATCTCCAAGCTGAGAGTTAGGCTCAAATACGGTGTAAGGGAAGAGCTACTTCCACTGCTGAAGCTGAGAAATATTGGTAGGATCAGAGCAAGAAAGCTTTACAGGAATAAGATAAAAGATATTGGAAATGTTAAAACAGCAGATATTGTAACACTGGTACAAATACTGGGCAAGAAGATTGCTATTGACATTAAGGAGCAGGTTGGACAAAGCTTTAGTCAAGCTGAAATCGGCACAACAACCAAAAAGAAGGGGATAAAAAAACTGCACGAATTTGGATAACACTATACGAAAATTATATAAACAAGCCAAGCTAGTACTCAACCAATGGCAAAGGACTATGCACAGAAGAGAAAAAGATGGTATGTGGTGCCAGGCTATCCCAATTATCTTACTATTGTCTACCAGGATGTTTTCCACCTCAAAAGCCTTTACATTCTCATGTATGAATGGATGCTTGAGGAGGGCTGGAAAAGCTGCCAAGGCCCTTGGGAAGAGAAGCAGTACGGCAAAAAAGGGGACGACAACTGTGAGAAACTGCTCTATGACAACAGGTCGCCTGGCAACCGCAAGCTATACTCCTGGTGGCGCTGGCAGAAGGATGCGGGCAGCAGTTATTATCATTATTTCATGAATATATCATTCATGTTTCTTGGCTGGAAAGATGTGGAAGTTATGCACAAGGGTGAGAAGATGAAAGCCCAGATAGGTGAGCTAACAGTGTGGATAAGACCTTGGTTTGAGTACGACTACGGCAACAAATGGGCAAACCACCCAATACTCAAGCACTTCTGCAGCCTCTTTGAGAACAGGATATTCAAACAGGACATCCTTACAAAAGAGGACAAGCTGCTGCAAGACGGCTATAGGCTGCAACAAACTATTAAAAAATTCCTTGAGCAGAAATCTTTCATACCAGATAAAGAAATATTGTACGAGCCGAGAAGGAAGTTCGGCTGATTTTGTCTCTTTGTTTTGTTCTTAATATTATTCCTTGTCTATCTGACAGCCACCACCTTCGCCAGACGGAGGTG
>JAHWHA010000010.1 GCA_019323665.1 Candidatus Woesearchaeota archaeon
AGAAGAAAAACAGGTTGTTGTTCCTGGCGAGGTGCTTGCAGAAGGCATGGACTTCCTGCCATCATACGGAACATACAGACTCAAAAATAAGATCATCGCTAAAAGAATGGGACTAGCGGTAGTAGACAAGAGGATAATTAAAATCATACCTCTCTCAGGTCGCTATCTCCCCAAAGTGCACGATGTGATAATAGGTCAAGTAATAGATATTGCCATAAGCGGCTGGCGTTTAGAGATAAACTCAGCCTATAGCGCAATGCTCTCAATGAAAGACGCATCTTCACAGTATATCAGGCGCGGCGCAGATCTCACAAAATGGTTTGATATAGGTGATTTTGTTGTGGCAAAGATAACTAATGTCACAAGCCAGAATTTAGTTGATCTTTCGATGAAAGGTCCAGGGTTGAGGAAACTCAAGGGAGGCCGAATCATCCGCGTAAAGTGTGCAAAAGTCCCGCGCATCATTGGCAAGGGAGGCTCGATGATTAGGCTTGTGAAACAGGCAACCAACTGCAACATTACAGTTGGCCAGAATGGTTGGGTTTGGATACAAGGCACACCTGAAGAAGAGATCAAGGCCACAATGGCAATCAAGAAAATTGATGAGAATTCCCATGTGAACGGACTCACAGAGCTCATAAGCGACTTCTTGGGTTATCATGAGTTAGAACAACATGCTCATGAGAGCAGTGATAGTGGATATCAGCATGATAGAAAATTTTCTGATGACAGCGAGGTGCAACAATGAGCTACACAAAGCGAGTTGACAACAGAAAACCAGATGAGCTTCGTAAGATTGAAGCAAAAGCAGGCGTGGTTGAACGGGCTGATGGTTCAGCATACTTCCGGATTGGCAACACTGCAGCCTATGCCGCGGTTTATGGACCAAGAAACCTGCATCCAAGATTTCTGCAGGACCCGAAAAAAGGAATACTCAGATGCGAGTACAGTATGATGCCATTCTCGGGTGCAGGTGAACGTGTGAGGCCGGGCCACAGCAGACGCGCCAAAGAGATATCCTTGGTGACACGCAAGGCACTGCTACCAGTAGTTGACCTTGACGAGTTTCCCAATGCAGTTGTGGATGTCTATATAAGCTTCACTCAGACTGATGCCGGCTCACGCTGTGCAGGTATATGCGCAGCATCAATTGCATTGGCAGATGCTGGCATCCCATTGAAAGACCTTGTGGTTGCGGTTGCGGTAGGCAAAGTTGATGGCATGATTCTTGTAGATCCAAGCTATGAAGAAGAGTCAATGGAGGGTGAGGTTGCAGACATCCCGATTGCCTTAATTCCTTCCACTGATCAAGTATCTCTCCTTCAGATGGACGGTATCATAGACAAAGAAGACCTATTTAAGGCAATTGAACTTGGCAAGAAGGTTTCAACTCAGATTTATGAGATACAAAAAAAGGTACTCAAGCATCAATACGTAGGTGATAAAAATGAATGAAGATCTTAAACAGCATATGATTGAATCCCTTGATAAAGGGACTAGATATGATGGCCGAAAACTTGATGAGTACCGTGAGATAAAGATTGAAACAGGATTAGTCAAGACAGCTGAAGGCTCTGCCAGGGTATGCATTGGTGATACAGAGGTTATCACAGGCATTAAACTCGAGATTGACAAACCATTCTCAGATAGGCCTGAGGATGGTGTGATAATGGTTGGCGCAGAGCTCTTACCTCTGTCTAGCCCTGATTTCGAGTCAGGACCTCCAAGTGAGCAGGCAATAGAGCTTGCCAGGGTTGTTGATAGAGGAATTAGAGAAAGCAATGCAGTAGATCTGAAAAAGCTATGTATTACCAAAGGTGAAAAGTGCTGGTTGGTGAGCGTTGACATAGTATCAGTGAATGACGCTGGTAATCTTTGGGATGCTGCTGCGCTCTCGGCTGTTGCTGCACTTCAGGACACGAAGTTTCCCGAGGTGGAGGACGGAGTGATCAACTACAAAAAATTGACAAATAAGACACTCAAGCTATCAAAAGTGCCTATTAGTGTTACTGTAACTAAAATAGGCAAGCATCTCGTTATTGACCCATCCATTGAAGAAGAGGGCGCCATTGATGCTAGGATCACTGTGGCGACAATAGATGATGGCAAGCTTTGCGCGCTCCAGAAGGGTGGTGACACAGCGCTTTCAGTTGACGAGATCAGAGAGATGATAGAGCTTGGAATGAAAAAAACACTCGAGCTAAGAAAGCTCTTAAAATAAGATGGCAACCAAGAAAGAACCTGATCAGATTGCGGCATACACCAAATACGAGAAAGCAAGGATGATTGGCTCAAGGGCACTGCAAATTGCTATGGGTGCACCTTTCCTGATCAAACTCTCAGACAAGGATTTGCAGAAGATTGCATACAATCCAGTTGAGATTGCTAAAATTGAGTATGATAAAGGTGTGCTGCCAATCACAGTGAAAAGACCATTGCCTGGGAAGACAGAATAAGCTTAGCTGCACCACTTGCTCATGTACTCAGAGCCTGGCAGCAGGTTGATAAAATGCTCATTGGAATACTCTGTTCTGTTGTTTAAAGGCCTTTCAAAACGCAGCCTTAGCACATAAGTGTGGTTTGCCTGCAGTCTGAAGTCGCCGGTGTAAGGGCAGCGTTCAGTGCAAATCATAAAATACTTGTAGGTATGGAAAAGCCCATCTGTGACAATAATATCTTCATACTCGCTCCCAGGTTCTTTTAACTCATAGGCAACTATATTGCTCGGAGCCTCAACCTCATAATAAATAGAACCTCCAATCTTTCCATTAATACACGCAGGTTTAACTTCAACCTTGCTGATGAGTGTGCCTTGCTCGTTGGTGAGCACGGGCTCATAATCCAACATACCAGAATATGGTTCACACATATTTGGACTGCCCACAACTTTTCCATTCTGGCAGACCAGCAAAGTGACAACCTCAGTTGAATTTGGACAGCTACCCTGCTGAGGGGATTCATTGCATACAGGACATTGCAGAACAGTCTGTTGATAGACACCTCTATTGTTTAGAGCGACAAAGAGCAGCAAAGCCACAAGCAGTACTATCACTGCATAAAGCAGCCGGTTGTGCAACTCAATATTTTTATGAGATTTTTCATCCATAATCAGAAAGGCAGCATGGGCCCTATAATACCAGCTAAAGCATACTCCCATATGTAGGGAGCAGCGAAAATAAATGCACCTATGATAAGTGTGTGAGGCAGCTTTTCACCTACACCACGCATAGCACCCGGAGTTATTGCAGCTGCACCAGCAACCTTCACCATTGCAATAATAGCAATAATACCCCTAATAGCCAGATCAACAGCAAAGTTCTCAGTAATTGCTAAGTTGAGCAGATTCAATACGAAGCTGATATTCATGCTCACAAACACAAATAGAATAGTGAAAGGAATAGCATGCAATCCATGTGTGAGCCAAGTCATCCCCATTGCACCCTCATCAGAGTGTACAAATAGCAGCTCAAGCATTCCAATAATTATCCCCATGATAATAGCAGGAAATATCACAATATCAACCATTAAACGCACCTCTTTGGCACTCAAATTGTTTTCGTATCCTATATATTTAAATGTTTCGCTGGCTCTACAAATGAAAAATTAGAGTGACAAAAGGAAAATAGTGGCAGCAAGAGCAAGATTTATAAACAAGGCACACAAAAAGCTACCCAATGGATTTCAAAAAACTGATGTTCTGGAAAAAGGATGATTTGGACTTTGGAGATCTCGATAAAGCTCCTTCACCTGAATCGCCCTTGGGGCTGGGAAAAAGCTCTGATTCATTCAATCCAAACCTAGGTTTGGGCGGGCTTCAACAGCCTAGCCAGCAGCCAAGCTATCCAAGTTTCCAGGCATTTCAGCAGCCCCAGCAGCAGATGCAGTCCCAGTTCCAGCAACCATACCAGCAGAGCCAGAGTATGATGTCAAAAGACATAGAGCTTATCGCAAGCAAGCTTGATGCTATTAGGCTATCAATAGACAATCTAAGCCAGCGGCTGGCAAACCTGGAGCGCATGGTATATGGTGAGATCCAGCAACAGCAGTCTCAGGTCTACCAGCAGATGCCCCCGCGCACTTATTGAGCCAAAATTATTCCATAATCAGGGCAAAGTGTTTTGGAGATTTTCTATATATCGTTAATATCACAATATTATAGTTTAAGAGTTAAATATTTAAAACAAGGGCTATTCCTAGGGAGGATATTCGCTCATATGAGCAGTATAATTTTCATATAAACAATACGGGGTGGTCCATATGGCTAGACGAAAAAGGCCAGAGGCGCACATGATCAAGAAAAAGGCGCCTTCTGAGAGACATAAGGAAAAAGGGGTTGTGGTTATAAAGAAATCAACACTCAAAAATGTTGGTATAGTTGCTGCTGTGATTGTTGTTATTGCAGCTGTGCTATTCGCGGCATCTAAAATACCAAGCACACCAACCAGTTCAGGAGATAAGGCAAAGCTTGAGTTTTATGTAATGAGCCAGTGCCCTTATGGTACTCAGGTTGAGAACGCAATCCAGCCTGTGCTGGCAGAGATGGGAGATGCAGTTGATTTCCAGCTCGATTTCATATTGTATGCAAGGGAGAATTATGCAGGCAGAGAGGCCCAGTATTGTATTGAAGAGCTATGCTCGATGCATGGAACAAACGAGGTCAAGGGCGATATTGTACAACTTTGCGCATTGGAATATAATCCTGAAAGTTACATGGATATGGTTGTGTGCATGAACCAGAACTCAGCCCAGATACCCAACAACTGGGAGCAGTGCGCTGAGCAGCTTGACATGGATGTGGCAAAAATCAAGAGCTGTTATGAAGGTGATGAAGGGCTTGATTTGCTGAGAGCAAGCGCTGCAAGAGCTGATGCTCGTGGAGCAACAGGCTCCCCAACAATCTACCTGAATGATGGAGCTTACACAGGCAACAGGGATGAGCTCT
>JAHWHA010000089.1 GCA_019323665.1 Candidatus Woesearchaeota archaeon
CACATCGACTGTGCGTGTATATTTGAGGCTTACATGAATCAGATGCTCAGCACGCTTGAGCTCGTCATATGCCTCACTTAAATATTCGTTCATCTTTGCTCACTATCTCCTCCATCTCTGCGATGAATTGTTTTGCTGTTGAGATATACTCTTTAATCTGTGATTCTGAGATCTTTTTAAGGTTGTACGAGTCAGATGCGATAACAAACACATCTTTTCTTGTGAACTCAACTGGGCTCTTCTTGTGCATTATGATGATGTCTTTTATCTCAACCAGCAGGCTTACATACTCTTTCTTGATTTTATATTTTGGAACAACACGAGCCCTGAACATATTGAGTTTTGATTCAAAGGTGTTCTGGAATGGAGGTATACGCTTGAAAGTGCGTTCATAGTAGAGTACTGAGGCCATTGAGTTGGTAAGCGCAAGAAACAGATTCTCCACAACTGTTAGCAAAATCTTACTGTCTTTGACAAGTGGGTATGTCATTGTGAGCATATGATCAGCAATCTTGAGCTTGTCTCTGGCTGCCTGGCGGTACTCCTGGAACTTTTCCATGTAATTCTTATATAAAACCAAGTTTTTAAATCTTGCTATAATATGGTTTTTTCAAGATTTCAGTGATATGAAATCATTGGATTTTTTAGGGTGGGTTGTAGAATATCAGGGAAAAAAGGCAATTATTCTTCTTCCGAAGTTAGCTCAAGAATTGTTTTTGCCATGTCGCCCTGGTTGTGTTTGAGGGCATTGAATGCTGTTTCGCGGTCAACCTGCGCCTGTTCCATGACCGTCTCAACATCAGCATCATCAATCTCAAGTTCAGGAGCTCTTTCAGAGATATTGCCGCTTATCTGGAAGGTATCCTGGCCCATCATATTGACCTTGACAACACGTGGGTTTGTGATAATTATCTCTTTATCATCAGACTTAATTAACACAATATTGGCATCTATTTCCTCCTGCTGGATGCCCATGCGCTCCATCATCTTGCGCATCTGTTTGGGATTCATGCGCTGCATCTAAACAAGCCACCTCTCACCATAGGCTTTGAGGACAAGCACAAGCACAATAACCACAATGCACGCTATAACCACCAAACCTGGTTTAATCTCTATCTTGCTTCTATATTCATCAAAATATCTTATCAGACCGCCTCCTGAGGAGGGCATCTGGACTCCGGATCTTCTTGCCATTTTGTTCACCTTTAATAAAATTGGTAGAGCAGCTGTAAGCCACCTTGTGTTGAACCTCCCTGTAGGGAATGGTTCACCTCAACATTCAACTGAGCGCTTATGCTTGCACTGGCCAGGGCTCACCGTTTCACCAAATCCATGGAGAGCGTCAGCCTATCTGCTCCTGTTACCAGTAGCATTTAAGGCATCATCCTCCTCCAAGGCTGTACCGTTTCTGAGTGGTTGCCTTCCCTTAGAGAACTCCTTGCGGAGTGGCCTTTTGTAGTGGGTGGACTTTCCTCACAAACTTTGCGAAAGTTTGATCAAAGCCGTGGGACACAAGATCCCACAACGCGGTTGTCATAACCAAGCTATGACCACGTCAGTGGATATTAAACCACACCCAAAGCTTAATATTAACCCCTGCAAAGTCTGCGTAAGTTGAGCACTGCTCTACCTCAATATAGGGTGTTTTTAGGGTTTTAAAAAGGTTTTGGTGGTTCTATATACAACACCTATAAAATATCAATCTTTATAAGGTTTGAAGAATTATAATTATGGTATGAATAATCTATATGTCATGGGCAGGCGCATACTGGCAGGATGCCTAGTGGTTGATGAAAACAATAGAATATTGCTACTATTCAGACGGGACCATAAGCATTATGAGACTCCTGGCGGTAAAGTGGCGGTGAGCGATTGCTTGGATCCAGCTAAACCAAAAGTAGATGATTTTGCCAGAGCAGCTAGGAGAGAGCTTTTTGAAGAGCTTGGCAACAGCATCAAGGTTGAGCCATTATGCTATTTGGGCTGTGTGGATTTCAAAACCCCAATAGGCAAGCCAGCAACTTCACACAAATTTCTCACAAAAATTTTTGAAGGAAAGCCTAAAATAAATGAGCCTAAGCAATTCAGCAAATTGGAGTATCTGCCAATTAAAGAATTGCAGAAATATCCGATATCGCCTGACCTTAGAGTTTTACTGCCAAAACTTCAAAGCCTTTTCAATAGTAATTAGTGGCAAAGATATATAAGGCTACAAGCCATTACCTAATTGATGATTTTAGCTGCTGGCTCAGAGGTTTTTAATAAGCTTCTCAATGGAGGCTATCAGTCGGGTATTCTTAATACAATCTACGGACCTGCCAGCTCAGGCAAGACAACAGCTTGCCTGCTTGCCACGATTTCATGTGCCAAATTGGGCAAGAAAACAGTGTTTGTTGATACTGAAAACGGGTTCTCAGTTGAGAGACTCAAACAGCTAACACAAGAGTTTCAAAAGGTGCTGGAGTCAGTCACACTAGTCACTGTGAAATCTTTCAAAGAGCAGAC
>JAHWHA010000090.1 GCA_019323665.1 Candidatus Woesearchaeota archaeon
CATTCATTATCTCTTCCCTCAATTTTGTTATCTTATCTCTTGCAGCGCCCTTCTCTTTTTTTGACATCGTGTTGAAAATCTTAAGAGCCTGATTGAATGCATCAGCAGCTTGTTTATGGTCACTATCTGCTAGATGCTTTGTTGCTGCCATGCTAAGCTTGTAAAACATTGGCAATTTTGACTTGTGCTCCGCATCAGCCTTCCGTGTAATCAATACCTCCTCTTTTGGCAAGTTGACCGCAAGCAGCTCAACTATCTGCCTTGCCTCTTTTACCAGTTTCATGACATTGTTCTTCTCAGTCTGACTCTTGCCATATTGCAGTGCTATTAGCTTTCGGATAAAATTCCTGAGATTTGTTTTCAGTAATGTGGGGATTTTCTGTTTGTTTATTTCCTTAAGGAGTTCCTCCCAGGTGAACTCATATTCAATCTTTAGCACAATCTTGAAATAGTCTCTCATTAAGGTGTTTAGTTGTTTGAGCACATCATCGGGTCTGCTTGTAGCCAATTTTGTCTCTAGAAGCTGCAGCTTGCCGAGAATTTCTTCTTTTAGTTCAATTATTGTAACCTCAATTTCAGGAGGTGCTCGCATTCTCCTTAAGGCAGCTTGAATCTTTAGAATTGTTGCCCGTATCTGCCGGCCGAAAAGCACGTAAACTATGAAAAACAGCATGAAAACCAGAACACTTATCCAAAGTATAGCAAACAGGAGCGGAATGTAAGATGGCATTTCCTCAAGTGTACACTCAGCACATGGCCCTCCACAATCGACCTCCTCCTCGCACTCACCATGGTGACAGTTTTTTATGCCATCAAAGCATGTTGAGCAAGGGGGACAAGGCCCTCCACAGTCAATATCAGACTCACCTTGATTCTGTATGCCATCTGAGCAGGTTGGGCATGGGGGACAAGATCCACCACAATCAACACCCTCCTCATCCTGATTTACTATAGAATCTGAGCACGTGGGTTTATAGAAGCATGACTTAATCTCTTCGGGCCTGTTCCATTCATAGCCGCACCTGTTTTCATCATAACAATTTCTTGTTTGTATTCCAGTATTTTCAGTATGGTTTGTGCTATTTGGCTCAGGCCACAAGTAAACACATGCACTCCAGTTGGAACATATCCAATTCTCAATACACTCTCTAATCAATTCAAGATCCTCAATATCCTGCAACCTTGTACCTCCCCCGCCTCCTCCCCCCCCCCCACTGGCAGTTTCAGTTGTACCAGGAGGCTCAGGCATATTAATCACAGTCAACAGAACCCTGTTGCTTGTAACTGAAGCATTATAGGGATCAGTGGCAATTATATAGAAGGACCTATTGCCATACCAATTGGCATCAGGCTGAATTAAGACAATATTTAATTGATTAATAATAATATTGACATTGGGCACATTAGTTGATCTAAAGTTTAGCGCATCCCCATCAGGATCAAGGAAATAGTCGTCAAGATCAACCCAAATCCTGACACGATCCTCTGGCATTGTGATATTTGGCAATGAAGCTAGCATTATAGGTGCATTGTTTGAGATATTTACAGTATCATTAGCCAGCATATACCAAGAGGTTTCTGTGCTGTTGCACATTACCTGCCAATCAAATATTCCTGGCGCTGTGAAAGAGCGGTTATAAACATAAATCCCAGGGTTAATATAATTCATCACTCCCCAGCTGGTCATGTTCGACAAATTGAATCTGGCCCAGCAGTTTTTATTACCAATATGCACAGGCTCACCTGCTTCAGTGAAATTTGCATAGAAACGCACCATGTCGCCAGGAGTGGGAGTCTCATTCCCACCATATACACCCTTGTCAGTGGAATCCCACACCACAAGGTTAATCGAGGTGTTGCCATCAGTAACCTCGTAGGTTGTGAAACCAGTCACTTTAACAATCAGATCAACATCATCATGCACAATAGTGCAGATTGCTGGTGGGCAAACAACATTATTCCTGAAAACAACGGGTGAGAATAAACTCACATTAATGAAATGGAGGTAGCTCTCAAGGTTCATACATGGCAGCATATAACTATCCATAGAGATCTTGTGCCTAGTTATATTGATGTGGCGTGAAAGATTTATGCCATCTACATTCACAGTTTGTCCGCTCATGTTGAGCATCCCAACATTAGACACACCAAGCACCAGGTCACTCACAGCTGACCAATCACCCAATGCAGATGGATTTGCGAGCGCGGTGAGATTTGTGGAGAGATTGCATTTAAACTCCTCCCAATCAGGCTCCTCATCTATATTATTGATGGCAAAATACCCACTTGTGGTTTTATAATTTGGATTCTGTGAGTTATCAAATGCAGCAATCATCACCTTGAAGTATATGCCATCCTCAACAGAGCTTGTATCCCAATCCTCCTCATAAAATATATTACCATCATAAACCTCAAACCCAATATACTGGTCATCAGAGCTGCCAAGACCACTGTAATAGAAATAGCTTACATTGTTGATTGTTGCTTCCCCATCCAGATCAGTTACAGAGGTGTTTATCTGAACAGTTCCATTGTATACTTTGCAAGCAGGTACGGTATTATTATTAATGAAGATATCACCAATCTGAGGATAATCGCCCCATATTGTGATGGTTGCAGTTCCCTGCGCAACAGCCATTGGAGTTGGCACAGGCCGTTCAGTGTATTTTATTATCATATAATTACTCAGCAGAGAGACAAGTGTAAAGACTATAGTAAGAATTGCTAGACCATTGTTACTCAAAGGATTTTTGTCATTCATTCTTCTATTTCAACTAGCCTCCTAACTTTAAAGTCAACCTGCCAACTGGCGAAAAATTCCTTCAACTCATCAAGCTTGTCAAGCGGCAGAAGCACATTATTGCGGCCAACTGGTTCACCTTTAAGGGTGTCTAAAAAGCCCTTTTGGCCAGTACGGCCCTTTAAAGCATAGCCAAACAGAGTCTTTTTGCTGTGATCAAGGTTTTCAAGAGAATATGTTACAAGAGCAACGGCTTTTATTTTTAGCTTACCCTCAGCCAATTGCCTGGTAATATCATTCAGCTGATCATCCATATTATATATAATACTCCCACGTTTAATTTAAAGTGTGTTTATTATCAACAGAAACTCTATTTAAATCTTTCTATGTTGATATTAAACATATATCAATTATATATTTCTTTTAAAATTCTGTTGATAATCAAATACAAAAGTTAAAAATGGTTTAATATTTGATAATCAACATTAAACATCTATATAACTTTCTTTGTTGATAATCAACTTTTGAACCCTTGGCGTAGTGCCATCTTATTTTGAAATTTTGGTTTTACAAGAACAGAGTTAGAGAGTATTGTTCCTCTATGTCTTTTTCTGGCACCTATTGTATATTGTCCAGATTGTCCTATCATCTCTATTCATAATCTTTGCAATCTGTGAGAACCTTAAGCCAAGCTCTTTTTTGTAGTGAACAACAACTGCCTCAATGCTTGTGAACTCCTTTTGCCTTAGTGCTTTTATGGGCACAGCGTGAGTATAATCAAGATCAGTGAATATCTCTTTTTGCTTTGCCCTTGCCTTGTAATATGTAACTGCAATATTGTTCTCTGATTTTTTCATGAGCTCAGCTATCTCTTTGTTTGACATTGCCTTGTTTTCCTTTAGGAACTTCACAATTGCCTCATTCACACCAAGCTCTCTTGTGAATATTGAACTGGGTAGAGCATCCTCTACTTTTTCTTGGAGATATATCTTTATCTCTTTGCCTTGCAGCCTGTACTTGGCCTTGAGCAGCTCTAGATGATTCTGCAAACCGACAAGATCATTCTTGTCTATTGCTGCATCTACCAGACGCTGCTCCTCTGAAGCCAGTTGTGATTTCATTCTACCCATATTACTATTTGCGATGATTTGTTGCCAGGAGGCTCATCCACAGGCACAGTCAAGTTCAAATCAATCTCAGCCTCGTCATTAGTTGAATTGTAATTCAGATCAATGATGAAAGTGACATTGTAATCAGTCATATTCAGCCAGGTGGTATTAGAAGCTGCAAAGTTGAAGGAACCAGGCTCTGTCCGGTTGTCAGCCTTGAACATGAAGTAAGAGGTGTTTAGATGCGCAGCTGTATTGTTCCACAGCGAGTTAGTAGCATGGATTGTCAAATTTACTAAGATATTACCAATATTCCTGATTACAAAAGGTGGAGGTGAATCATCATCAGTATCATTTGATTCTGAAATATTCATCTTTGAGAAATTTACAGTATCTGTCACCAGTGTAATTGCGATATA
>JAHWHA010000091.1 GCA_019323665.1 Candidatus Woesearchaeota archaeon
ACTCCTGAGCTATCCTTGTTTTCAGGGTATTCTGAGAAAGCCACTGCAATGTTGCCCTCATATCTTCCGGGTTGTGTAACAGTAAGTGTAAAAGCCGCTTCTCTTGACTCAAAGGGCTCAAGTATAAAGTTGCTATCAATAATCTCCACCATCTCCTCAAGATCTCCATGTGCAGTCAACTCAACTTCTATGCTCACATTATTTACGTTCTTGACAAGAATTGTCTTTTCAATAACAGTCTCTTTGCCCGCAACAATCTCAGGGTACAGAATCATACGTGCGTTGCCTATTGAGGCAGAAAGTGCAAATACTGTTGGTGCAACTAACAAAATACTCAATATTATCAAACATAGCTTCTTCATCTGGTTCTCCCCCCAATTCGCTATTTTGTAGTAATATTATCTTATCACTACTTCATCATAACAAAGGATATTCAAAAATGTATATAAAGATTATTGTTGAGACTCACAGAAATTATTAAAATAAAAAAGTTTACCACGTGTTGTGGACGAAAGTCACCTGGTTTCTGGACCCAGCTGGTTCCGCCTCCAGATGACAAAAACCGCAAGAAGCACAAGAAGCGCTAATCCCACAACAGCTCCAAGCATGGTGTTTGTTGAAACACCAAAAACCTCACCAGTAATAGACTCCATGTCATTGGTTTCAAAGCTTGCCTGTTGCTGCTCCTCTTCTTTTGCCTGGTTTTCAGCCTGTTGCTGCTCCGCAGCCGCTGCTGCCATTTGCTCAGCAGCACTCATCACTTTGGTTTCTTCCTCTTCTTTTGCTGCTGAAGTGGCTGCTTCATCTGCAGAGGCTTTTTCTGCAGTCAGCGCAAATGTTGAGAAGCCAGGTGAAGTGGCTTTATAATAGACATATTCATTATCCTGCTTGATTTTTAAGGTTGGCAGGCTTTCCCATTTTTCCTTCACATACCTCATCATAGTGACTTTATTCACATTATAGCCATTCTTCTCGAACCACTCTTTTTCAATTTTGAAATTGAATGTGACTTTATCAAGTGTGTCATCTGGTAGATTTGAGCGTGTGATCTGCAAGTATTTGAAAACACCAGCTTTTGAGGAATCAACTGGGGAAGATGCGCCTGTTGGCAGGTTGCCTTGCCTAACAGTAATTTTGGCGTTTGTCGATTCTTGTTTAACATTCAGGGTTATTTCTGTTATTGCCAGATCATCAGACTCTTTATAACTCATTGATGCTGAGCGGTTTGCTTTGATATTTGGGAAAAATTGTGATTCTGAGACAAACAAGCTTCCGCCTCCACCACCGCCGCCTCCGCCACCTCCACCGCCTCCACCACCGCCGCCTCCGCCACCTCCTGAAGGTGCTGGCACAGTACAGGCTTGCTGCTCGGCTGGCTTGGTTGCAGTTGTTCCGCAATTATTTGCATCTGCACAGGTTCTGGTTTGCGTGTCACCCACACAAGCACTCCAATCCCCGCATTGCCAGTTTTCTGTGCAGTCTCCAATAGATCCACCACATGTACATCCCTGCTTGTCAATGCAATTGTTTGTGTTTACAGAATAGCCCAAGCTATCAACACAGATCATGCAACACTGTGCCATGCAGGTATAGTATTGTGCACTCTCCCCATATTCTAAACATAAATATTGGTATGTCCCATCAGTTGTTGTCTGGTTACCGACGTCCTGATTAGGTATCAGGTCAATCACGAAGTGTTTAGTAACAGAATCAGTATATCCATCATAGCTTTCCGCAAACAAGGTGACTGTATGAGCACCGTCTGAGAGGGCTGTGTCAGGAAACATAAAACTGTATGATGTTTTACAATTGCCATCGCAGATTGTGACATAAGTGTTGCTGTCAAGTTTCCTCGATATCTTTTTTACCTGGATATTTAATGAGAAACTGAGGAGAATCCTTTCCTGCTCGTATGTTGTTCCTTCCTGAGGCGAGGTTATTGTTATTTTAGGAAGAGTCACCTGAGGAGGTGTACCACCTGATGAACCACACTCGCAAGCCTGCAGTCCATAACACATGTTAGGATTAGATGAGTATCCCCCAGCATCAGTGCATATTATACAGCATGCACTGGTGCAAATATAGTTTGGGATTGACTGGCCATATGAAAGGCAAGTCCACTGGTATGCGATTGCACCCAGGCTTACCCCAATCAAAATCAAGATGCTGCAAAAGAATAATACCTTTAGTCTGTTTGTCCTATTCAAAATCTCCACCCCCAATATTGTTATTTTAAAGTAAGGTTATATTGGGTTCATTACAAAGTGATACTCCTATTTAAAGGTTGTTGTGTTGGAGAATATAAAGAAAGAAAAAATGAAATAAAAAAAATTAAATCGGCTCGACCCAGAAATAGATGTCGCCGTCATTAAAATCGCCTACACATGGTTCTGGGAGTGCCATCTTGAATGTCACAGACATCTCTGAACCTGGTGCAAGTATGTTTGCATGCCAGTATTGTCCCAAACCATCCCTGTTGGCTTCCAGCAGCTCTGCATCATTGTAGAAGTCCCTGGTGAAAGAGGCTCCATAAACAATTGGTGCGTAGCCTTCTGCATCACTTCGTGGATCACTTTGTGTGCTGTAAGCACCGTTCACAGCGTAATAACAGAAGTGATCTGCTGTGTCGCTCCAAAAGGTTGTTGAAGTTGGCTCAGTCATCTCACACTTATTGGCTGAAATGCCTCCTGGTCCATTATTGAGATTGCTGACGTAATTATCTCCAAGCTTGAGCCTGTTTGTTATCACACACCTTGCTCCTGAGTGTTCCCAGTCATAGAAGTCTGTTGCCGATATAAACATATCAAGCAGCACTCCAGAGCCTGACTCTGCCGCATTTCCAACTTTGATAGTGTCAGAATATGCAATTGTGCCCGGCCTAACCTCACCAAAGTTCAAGCTGCCTTCAATGCTTACTCCTATAGTGGGGTTTAGGAACCAATACTCATTCTCATCAATGGTTGCTGATTGGCCTGAGCTATCCTGGGCTTCAATCGTAACCCAGTACTCTCCTTTCATAGAGTTGGCTGTTTCCACAGTTAGAGTACACTCGTAGTATGCCATTGTCTGGTCATTGAACTCTGTCAACTCTTCCTCATCAATGCGGGCATTGCATGAGTCAAGTATCTCATTGTAGACTCCGTGGAGCTCAACACACTCAACTTCAATGTTATTGCCCACACCCTGCTCTTCGCCCAGTGTAACAATCACATCTTTAATTTCCTCAATCTTG
>JAHWHA010000092.1 GCA_019323665.1 Candidatus Woesearchaeota archaeon
CACTGTTAGCTCTTTCAAGACAGCTTCAGGCAAATCAAATGCATAACTTGGATAGTGTTTTTTGGTAGCCACAACTGTAAAACCTGGTGTATTTGGGAATATTGAAAGGAATGCTATATGCTTCTCATCTTCCCATATGTTGTGACAAGGGATTTCACCTTTCACAATTTTGCAGAATATGCACTCTCCCATTAAGCTCACCTCTATTTGAGCAATTTCTCTAACTCATCCAATGTGACTATCTTGTTTTCAAACTCGCGCCTGTCACGTCTGTCAATAAGTACAGCATCTATTCCCGCATTTTTGGCTCCCTGGATGTCTGATTCCATGCTGTCTCCAACCATAATAACATCTTCTTTCTTGAGCTTGAGTTTTTTCAATGCATTCTCAAAGGCTTTTGGATTTGATTTAAGCATGCCTGTATCATAGCTGAAAACCATCAAGTCAAAGTATTTGTCAAGCTCGAACTTCTCCACAACTGATTTTATGGAGAAGCAGTCTGTGTTTGATATCAACACAATTTTGTATTTCTTTTTGAGTGTCTGCAGCACTTTGAGTGTTTCAGGGTATGGTTTTGCCAGCAGCTTGTTTTTATTCCACATTCCCACTAATCTATCAAGCATCACAGGTGTTGGTCTAATATTGAATGCTTCACATACTGCACTAAAGGCCTCATATAGGTCATTGTACTCACGGGTCATAAAGGCCTCCTCAAACTTGACAATAAACAGCGGAAATGGTGTCCTGTAAAGATTAAGGATACTCTTTACCTGTCTCACAGGGCTTGGAAATATACCGTTCTCTACCAAAGTTCCCCAGAAATCAAAGAATATTACTTTTACCATCCCCTGTATATGAGAGGGGATTATTAGTATTTAAATGTTTACAAATAATGAAAGGAAAAAAAGAGTGATTATAATGTGGTGGGTAATACCTGCTTTATACAGTCTTATAATTGGTACACAACTGCAAGATCCTTTCAAAAAGCTGGTCTGTAGATTCACCCAATGGCAGCCTTGTAAAGATTCTTCCACTGTCCAAGTGAAGCTCACCTGTTCTAATTTTTGCGAGAATGAAATATCCGCTGAATCTTGCTGAACCATTGCCATCTGTGTGGTATTTAGGAGTGACCTGCTGCCAGGGTTTTCTGTCAGCCAATGTTGGAGGAGCCAGTCTCACAAGCTGACATTCTCCACCTAAATTCAAAGCATACCATTCATCCGTAGCCTCATGGCAAAGGAAAAGAGATGATTGTTGCGGATATGGGATATTATCTATCTCCTCAACACCTTGAATAAGGTACTCAATCCTGGGTTCTTTGTCAAGACCTAATTTCCTCTCATAGCTGCTTGTGACCCTTGGGCCATTTGATCTTTCTTCAATATCCTGACCATAATATGCACGAAAGTCATCGCTTGATATAATCTCCTCGAGTAATCCATGTAAATCACTGGAAGAGACTGTGAAAGGCTCTAAATGTATCACCCGGCGTAATGAGACTATTTCTATCCCCTCTGTTTTTATAATTTGAGTTGGATTTTGGTTTAATAAGATTTGTGTTGTAGAGAATATATTGTTAGCCAGAAAAAATCTTACTGTTTACGATTTCAAGTCTAGGATTAGATCAACTATCTCTTTTCTCCATACATCTATTTGCTCAGGGGTTATATGCTGCTGCATCAAATCAACATAATCAGGGCACTTGCCGGTTGGCTGATATTCCGGAGCCTCGCAGTCCATAACTATTGTGGATTTTTGCCTTATATCATCCAAAAGTTCTTGGGCTTCCTGTTTTTTGGTTGAATTGGCGGATGTTTCAATTGCCTTTTCCAGAGTATAGAGGTATTTTATATCATCAATACCCTCTCTAACACCCATAAGGTTATATGAAGGTAATGGCTCATTGTTGTTCAGGGGATCTGGGTATACATAAAGCCAATCACCAAAGCCGTCATTATTGCTTTCAAGGTCATCAAACGGATCACCAACTACGAACTGATAAGTCCAGGGCACATTGGCTATTATCTCAGGCGGTAAATACCATAGATATAAACCGTGGTCAAATCTCAAATCATATGATGTTAGACTTGAGCCTTTTAGAGCTCTGTTCAGATACATCATCCCTGAGGCTTGAGTTGAGTGCAGATGATCAACAACCGTGTCCATTGCATCATTTTCCATGCCCTCTTGTTCAAGAGTTGGATTGTATGCCTCTATATCAACGTATTCATGATAAGGCAAACTGAATATAGGGTCAATTTGAGAGTTCCAGGGTGGATGATATTCCTCAGTATCCCATTCATGCCTGACTTCAA
>JAHWHA010000011.1 GCA_019323665.1 Candidatus Woesearchaeota archaeon
AGGATTCGAAAGGCAAGATAAAATATAAAAAGTACATCACGGTCAACGGGAAGAAACTCAAGCCTTATTTCAGGCTTAGCCCTCCAAGAGGAGGTTTTGAAAGAAAGGGTGTAAAGAATAGTTTCAAAAGCGGTGGTGCAGCAGGCTACCGCGGCTCAAAGATGAATGAGCTTATCAAGAGGATGATCTAGATGGTTGTGCGAAGGAAGAGAAAAGTGGTCAGGCAGCGAGGCAGTGGTACCCACGGATGGGGGAGCAAGAAAAAGCACCGTGGTGCTGGCAGCAGAGGGGGCAGAGGTGCCTCTGGTACTGGCAAGAAGTGCGAATCGCGAAAACCTTCTATCTGGAAGAATACTAGATTCTTGGGCAAGTATGGTTTCAAACGCAATGTTGTTACTGAGGATATTAATACAATAAATATCTCAATGATTGAGGCAAAACTCAATAGCTATCTCAATACAGAGTTGGTGCAGAAGGAGAAGGATATTTATAAAGTGAATCTTGAGAAGCTTGGTTACAACAAGTTGCTCGGGAGTGGTAGAGTATCAAAAAAATTTGAGATTGTAGCAAAGTATGCTTCAAAAAGTGCTGTTGAGAAAGTGAAAGCTGCCGGAGGTGAGGTTGTGCTGCCTGCTGAACAGAGGTTGGTTGATGCAGAGATAGAGCGTCGAGATAGTAATGGAAAAGAGATTTCAAAAAAACCAACTCGTGCAACAGTTAAACCGAAATCTACAAAAACCACCGGTGGTAAAGAGCCCAAAGAGGTGAAATAGTAAATGTCCATTTTCCGTAATATCCTGCTTAACCTCCCAGAGGTGCAGGGTCCAACGCAGAAACGGCTGCCTTTCAAGGAAAAGCTAAAATGGACAGGTATTATGCTTGGTCTTTTTTTTCTTCTGGGAATGATCCCTTTGTTTGGTTTGGACCCGCAAAATGAGTTCAGGTTTGAGCAACTTGAGATTATTCTGGGTGCAAAGTTTGGAAGTATTATATCCCTTGGTATTGGGCCTTTGGTCACAGCGTCTATTGTGCTGCAACTTCTCACTGGTGCTGGCATACTTAAATTTGACCTAACAAAAACTGAGGACAAGGCGATGTTCCAAGGGCTGCAGAAAGCAGCATCAATATTTTTTATTCTGTTTGAAGGATTTATCTATGTATTCATGGGTGGTTTAACACCGCCGCAGAATCTGGCAGGCACAAGCATCTATTTCACATTGCAGCTGCTGCTTGTTGCCCAGCTTTTTATTGGTGGTTTCCTTATTATGTTCATGGATGAGGTTGTGAGTAAATGGGGATTTGGTTCTGGTATTTCATTGTTTATTGCTGCAGGTGTGAGCAAGGAGATTTTCATCAAAGCCTTCTCTTGGCTGCCTTCACCTTCAAATCCTAATGTGATGACAGGCCGTATTCCTGCTATGTTACAGGCCCTCTCTTCGGGCAGTCCTGATGCGCTTCTTAGCGCTCTCCTAATGGGTGCTGCAGTGATTGCCACAGTGCTTGTCTTTGTAATGGCTGTTTACGGACAGGCTATGAAGGTTGAAATACCCTTGAGTTTTGGGCGAGTGCGCGGTCACGGTGTGCGATGGCCTCTCAATTTCATCTACACTAGCAACATTCCTGTGATTTTGGTGTCAGCATTCTTGGCAAACCTCCAGTTATGGGCAAGGCTCATGGAGAACTGGGGTGTCAAGGCAATACTGGGCAAATCAATCTCTGGCATGGTTGCTTATCTTGATGCACCTAATATTGTAGGTTTGGCAATAACTGGCAGCCTGACTGGCAGTCACATTGCCCAGGCTCTTGTTTATATGCTGCTCATGGTTGGTGGCTCTGTGCTTTTCTCAATATTCTGGGTTCAAACCTCGGGGATGGATGCAGCAAGCCAGGCAAAGAACATGATGTCCTCAGGACTGCACATTCCTGGATTCAGGAAAGACCAACGTATCCTTGAGAGGCTGCTCAGCAGATATATTTGGCCTTTAACTGTAATGGGAGCGATCTTTGTAGGATTTTTGGCAGCTGTTGCCGATCTTGCTGGAGCATTGAGCAGAGGTACAGGCATTCTTCTTGCTGTAATGATCATTTATAAACTATATGAAGATATTGCTAGACAGCACATGATGGATATGCATCCTGTGCTCAAGAGATTTATGCAGTGAGGTGATTTCACAATGTTTGAAGCTATTCTGGCCTTGCCCCCTTTAGTTATTATAGTATTTGCAGCTTTGGTTGTTTCTGTTATTAGTGTTCTGGCCCACAAATTCATGACAGACCAGCATAAGCTAAAGTCCATCCAAGAGCAGCAGAAAAAGCTCAGGGAAGAAATGAAGAAATATAAGGATAATCCTGAGAAGGTGATGAAACTCCAGCAGAGAGCGATGCAAATAAACATGGAAATATTCCCACAGACCATGCGCTCAATGGTTGTTACAATCATCCCATTGCTGCTTATTTTCAATCTGCTGGCAAACACTGTTGCCTATGAGCCCATCGCGCCTGGCGAAGTGTTTAGCACCATTGTTAATTTTGAGACAGATGCCCCAGGTGATATTGAGCTTGAGGCTGGAAATGGTATTGAGCTGCTCAGTCCTGGTTTGCAGGAGATTACAGGTATGAGTGTTAACTGGGAGCTTAAGGCTGAGGAAGGTCTGCATGAGTTGTATTATACTTATGGCGAAGAGTCTTACATTCAAGAGGTGTTTGTTGGTGAGACTAAAACTCCAGCCCAAAGCAAACTGGAAAAGCAGAGGAAGCTGCTTTTTATTATACCTATAGGTGATGGTATCCCTGGTGAAAGCAATATCAAAAATATAGATGTTGAAAGGGAGAAGATAAGACCATTAGGCAATCTCAGTATCTTCGGCTGGCATCCTGGGTGGCTGGCAATCTACATGATTTCCTCCCTTATTTTTAGCATGGCTCTGAGAAAGTTGCTGAAAGTATATTGAATTTTTAGGTAATTACTATG
>JAHWHA010000093.1 GCA_019323665.1 Candidatus Woesearchaeota archaeon
ACTGGGCTATGCAGACGGGATCTTCAGAAAATGTCCGAAATGCAAGGGCTCAAAGGCCTACACAACCGCAAAAAAGTGCCAAGAGCATGATGTTGAAACTAAAGCTCTGAGAAAAGTGAGTTTTGTGGACGCGCCAGGCCATGAAAGCCTGATGGCAACAATGCTCTCAGGAGCAACAATCATGGATGCAGCTTTGTTGCTTGTGGCAGCAAATGAAAAGTGCCCGCAGCCGCAGACACGAGAACATTTAATGGCCTTAGAAATAGCCCAGATGAAAAATGTGGTAGTGGTGCAGAATAAGATAGACCTTGTTTCAGAAGAGGAAGCGATTAAAAACTATCAGGATATCAAAAAACTGCTCAAAGGCACTAGTTTTGAAAACGCCCCAATCATCCCAATTTCAGCCCAGCACAAGGTGAATATTGATGTTCTTATTGAAGCGATTGAAGAGAATATGCCAACTCCAAAAAGAGATCTGAAAAAAGATCCAATCATGTTTGTTGCTAGGAGCTTTGACATTAACAAACCAGGCATAACTCCTGAGGAGCTGCAGGGCGGAGTGCTTGGAGGCGTTCTTGTGGAAGGAAAGCTCAAAACAAAGACAGAGGTTGAGATAAAACCAGGGTTGAGGATTGAGAAAGAAGGCAGAACATTTTATGAACCTATTATAACAAAAATTGAAAGTCTGGTTACAGGAGGCCAGCAGGTTGATGAAGTGCAGCCAGGAGGCAATATAGGTGTGCAGACACTCCTTGACCCAACACTGGTGAAAGCAGACAAGCTTGTTGGCTCAGTGCTTGGTAGCAAGGGCAAATTGCCTGAAGTGTATGAAACACTAAAACTTGAGGTGCATCTGCTTGAGCGTGTTGTGGGAGTTGAAGATGAACTCAATGTCGAACCAGTTAAGATGGAAGAGATGCTTATGCTTAATGTAAACTCTGGCGCGACTGTTGGCACTGTAACAGAGCTGGCCAAAGATGCAGCAGTTTTCAGACTTAAACGACCAGTCTGCGCAAACGTGGGTAGCAGGGTTGTGATGTCAAGGCGCATCTCAAATAGGTTCAGGCTGATAGGGTACGGTGTTATCAAAAAATAGTCATCAGTAAGTTACAAATGCCCTAATATTCTTTTACTATTTATAATAAAATCCTCATAATATTTATATCTCAATAGTGTTTTCAAATTTTGGGGGAATATGAATAATCTGACGCCAGCTATGCAGCAGTATCATCGCTTTAAAGAGCAGTACAAAGACTGCATTCTTATGTTCCGTATGGGTGATTTTTATGAGATGTTCTATGATGATGCCATAGCAGCATCCAGAGTGCTTGATATCACCTTGACAAGCCGCACTGTGAGGGACCAAAAAATCCCGTTGGCTGGTGTACCTTATCACTCAGTTGACCCATATATAGCGAAATTCGTAAAGCAAGGCTACAAATTGGCAATCTGCGAGCAAGTTGAAGACCCTAAGCTGGCAAAGGGTATTGTTAAGAGAGATGTTGTGAGGGTGATAACCCCAGGCACATTTTTTGGCAACTCTCTGGAAAATGCTGCAAACAACTACACAATTAGCATATTTCCTAATAACGAGAGATTTGGTATTGCGATAGCAGACCTCTCTACAGGCGATTTCATTGCCAGAAAAGCAAAGAACACTGAAGAGCTCTTCTCAGCACTTGCTGTCTATCCACCCTCTGAGATGATTGTGCCAAACTCACTCTTTGTAAATAAAGAATTCACAAAACAGCTACAACAACTTGCGTTCACAGAGGGTTATTATGATACTGCTTTCATTTCAGAGAATGCATCAGCAGCACTTAAGAAACATTTCAAGGTAGAAAGCCTTGAGGGCTTTGGCTTGAGTAATGCACTCGCTATATCTGCAGCAGGCGCCCTTTTGATATATCTTAAAGACACCCAAAAAAGAGAGCTTGATTTCATCAACCGCATACGCGTTATTGCACCAAAAAAATACATGATACTTGATGAAACAACTCAAAAAAATCTTGAACTCACAACAAACATTATTGACCACTCAAAAAAATGCACTTTATTGGCAATAATTGACAAAACAAAAACAGCGATGGGAGCAAGACTCATAAAAAGATGGCTTACACAGCCACTTATGAACATTGATGCAATAAAAATTAGGCTGGATGCAGTTGAAGAGCTTGCCAGAAAAACAATAATCCGTAAAGACATGCAGGCATTGCTTGCTAAAATACAGGACATTGAAAGATTAATTACAAAAATCTCTTACGGCAACAGCACACCAAGAGACCTGATTGCACTTAAAAACTCGGCAAGAGTCCTGCCACTGATAAAAAAAGAGCTGGCCAAGTGCAATTCAAAGCTGTTCAAAATCCTGTCAGAGCTTGACACTCTTGAAGAGGCCCATAATCTAATTGACAAAGCGATAAAAGATGAGCCATCTGCACTCGCAACTGAAGGAAATATTATCAAAAAAGGATATAATCCTGAGCTTGACAAACTGCTTGACGTGAAATCAAATGGAAAGAACTACTTGCGAGAGCTGGAAAGCAAGGAAAAAGCGGCAACAGGTATCAAGAACCTCAAAGTTCGTTACAACAAGGTATTCGGCTATTTCATTGAAGTCACAAAGGCAAACACAAAACTGGTGCCTGAACATTACATTAGAAAACAGACACTTGTGAATTCAGAGCGCTACATAACAGAAGAACTCAAAACCCATGAGGATATGATTCTAAATGCAGAGGAGAAAACCATTGAGCTGGAAAAACAGCTCTTTGAAGAAGCAGTCAAACAGATTGCCCTGTACACTCCCCAAACCCAGGACACAGCAAAAAAAATTGCAGCCTTGGACACAATATGCAGTTTGGCACAGGTGGCGGTTGACAGCTGCTATACAAAACCAAAAGTTAATCAGAAAAGCCTCATCTCAATAGAAGCTGGAAGACATGCTGTGCTCGAGATAGCAACAGAATCATTTGTACCAAACAGCTGTGCGCTAAACAACTATGAGATGATGATCATCACTGGGCCAAATATGTCAGGCAAATCAACATACATGAGGCAAGTAGCGCTAATTGTTATCCTTGCCCAGATGGGTAGCTTTGTTCCTGCATCAAAGGCAGAAATTGGGATTGTTGACAGAATCTTTACTCGTGTGGGAGCTCATGATGATCTGGTGCATGGACAAAGCACATTCATGGTTGAGATGACAGAAACAGCAAATATCTTGAATAACGCAACCAGCAAATCTCTTATTATCCTGGATGAAATAGGCAGAGGCACATCCACATTTGACGGTGTTGCATTAGCATGGAGTGTTGCTGAGCATATCTATAAGAAAATCAAGGCAAAAACACTCTTCGCAACCCATTATCATGTGCTAAATAAATTGGCAGCATCTTTTGAAAATATCAAAAATTTCAACATCGCAGTTAAAGAGGATGAAGATGAAGTTATATTTTTAAGGAAAATTGTCCCAGGAGCAACTGACAAAAGCTACGGCATACATGTGGCAAAGCTCGCAGGCATGCCAAGGGATGTTGTGGAGAGAGCAAAAGAAATCCAGAACAAGCTTGAAAAAGAGGATGAGATGCTAAGGAAAGTGAAAGCAAAGAAAGATGTTACGCAAATGGACTTACTGGATGTTGTGAAATATTGACTTTTCTTAATCTAAATATTTCATTTAAAAAAATTTATAAACACTAAATACATATAAATATTCCGGGGGAATATGGTTGGTGAGTGCAACTATTGCGGGAAGGGCAATTTTATAGAATTAAGGAGAAAAGAGATAGGAGGCAGTTTATACATATTTCTCAAATGCGACAATTGTCACAAAGAGGTTGCCAGGAGTGAGTAATTAGGACAATTCTTCAATCAATCTTTCTACATTTGCCCTTAAATCTTCAATAGCACCATCATTTACAATAGTAAAATCAGCCATCGCAATCGGTCCAGCCTTATGCAAATTTTCAATCTCAGAATAATCTCTTGATCTGGATTCCTCAAGTGTGGTTGGCCTGTTTATTGCCTTCTTGTCATCCTTTGTGAGCTTTCTGTTAACAAGCCTCTTATATCTTGTGTTAGGATCAGCATAAACAGCGATAACCAGAACCTGCTCTCCAAAGTTTTTCTTCAAAAGAGTATATTCCTCCCAGCTCATGAGGTTGTCAATAACCACATCTGAGGAATTTAGCAACTTTTTGATTTTGGGTAAAGCTAGCACAGCCATAGCAGCCATCCCGTGCTCCTCTCTCAGCTGTTCTCTTACCATGCGCTCATTGGCTTCATTAACCTCCAAGCCGCGCCTCATAACCTCATCCAAAACAGCCTGGCCAAACCTCACCTTCTCATAACCATGCTCCTGGAATATTTTAGCCACTTCTGTCTTGCCAGAACCAGTCATGCCAACAATAGCCACAAGTCTCATAGAATGCAAGAGAGAGCTGGCAAATTATAAAATTTTGTTTTCACACACCAATAGGAATATATTAAAAACAACAGAAAAATTTATAAACCAATAACTCATCAAATATCACAATACTATTATTTGCTAAAAGAGGTGCACATCATGAGAAAAAAGAGAGGTAGCCTTTCACTTTCTACTAACGCCATTGTGGTTTTGATAATTGCCATAACAATATTGGGACTTGCGCTGGGATTTACCCGAAATATATTCAGTTCTTTGGGCGAAAATGTGGCTGCAATTGGCCAGGGCTCATTATTGGATAACCCTCCAAGTTTAGATGACCCGATGACTTTGTCAAGACCAGAAGTGGATGTGAGGATAGGCAACAATATTAAATTTAAAATTGGCATGCTGAATGTCCATAATTCCGCTGTAACAGCTAAAGTTATTAAGCAAGAATGCAAAAAGGGGAACACAGCCACAACAGGGTCATTTGCAGAGACGATTCCAGGTGGCGTAGAAATCCAAATCAATGAGGATGTGGTCTATTCAGTTGTGCTACAAGTCGCTGCAGATGCTCTATTGGGAACACATGTGTGCACTTTTAAGGGAACTTTGGAAGACTCAAATGGTGTTGTCAAAACTTTCTACGAACACTTATACATCAACGTGAAATAAGAGGTGAAAAATGCCAAAGAAAAACTCAAAGAAAAAACAGCTCACAAGACAGGAAGAATTCGAAATATTGAAACTCGTCTTGGACAAATACCTCTGGTTGGGAACAGGTGTGATGATCTTCGGATTGTACAAGATAATAGTTAGCACAGACTTCTTCCAGGGGTTTGCCTGGATTGTTGTTGGAAGCGTGCTACTGCTACTGTTCCTCTACCTGATTGTGAAGGAATACGAGTTCATAAAGTAGCTGCAAATGAAGAAGCGGGCATCTGTTGAGCTCTCTGCGAACTTTCTTGTAATTATTGTTATTGCTATAGTTATCCTTGGCATGGGGATTGTGCTAACAAAGGATATTATAAGTGAGGGCACTGAGATGCAGACCCAGCTGGACGAAAGGACAAAGGCTGAGATTTGGGATCTGCTGGATTCAGGTGACCCAGTTGTTTCTCCACTCAACTCTTTGACAATTAAACGCGGAGATTATGGAGTGTATGGAATTGGGGTAAGAAATATTGACACCAATTCGCTTTGGTTCAAATTTGAGCCAGCAGCTCAAAGCATTAATGGGTGTGATGCAGCATCTTGGGAAACAACAGTCCCAATAGAAATTAAGCAAATCGAACCAAACAGGCAGGATATCTTTACAGTGGCAATTAGTGTTCCAAAGAGCGCAAAACCTTGTACTTATGTGTTCAAAGTGGAGATGAAAAAAGCAGATACTCAAAGTGGTCCATTTAATGACCCATACGGGACTATACAAAAACTCTATGTAAAGGTGCCTTAATCATTGAGGTATTCCAGCAGCTATATTTACTTATATATTCACAAACAAAATTATACCACTCTTCAATTAAAAACACGTGCTATTTATAAATAAAAACGATACTTATTTAAAGAAAAACAATATTAATAATTTAGTAAATATTTTAGAAAAAAATGAGGGGGTGAAAAAACATGGACTTCGGAAAGTATGGACCATGGGCTTTTTATGTGGCTCTGGTGGCAGCACTTGTACTGGCATTCTTCCCAGGACAGACATGGGTAACATATGTGCTGGCAGTTTTGGGTTTGATTGTGGGACTGCTCAACATATCAAAGAAAGAGACACAGCCATTCCTGCTGGCAGCTCTTGCGTGGATGGTTGCAGGCGGTTTCTTGTCAGCAGTGTTTGCATTCGTGCCATTCCTGCCAGAGTTCCTTAACAATGTGGTTACATTTGTAGGGCCAGCAGCAGCAGTTGTTGCACTGGTTGCTTTATACCACATATCAAAGGACTAAATTTTTTTATTTTTTCACACTTTTTTTGCAGCAACTTTTGCCACAGAACTAGATTTCTCCAACAGGCTAATCTCTATCGGCCCGAAGTGCTTTTTCTGGTCAAGCTCCACTTTCCTGTCCTTTGCCAG
>JAHWHA010000094.1 GCA_019323665.1 Candidatus Woesearchaeota archaeon
CCTGACTGAAACATTCTCAGGTACAATAGATAATAAACTGTAAAAATCCTCAACACTCTCAACAGGCTGCGAATTGATTTCAATAACTTTTTCCTTTCCAATCTCCAAGCCTGCGAAATCCTGAGCCTTGTCCTTTGCCACACTCTTGACCACAACACCAGTTGCAAAAGGCCTTGGGGCAATCGCGAAGATGCCACTAACAATCACAGCTACCAGAATAAGCACCTTGCTATCCTTGAAAATTGCAGTCAGCTTGCTCATTGCCCTTTCCTCTCAACATACCATCTTACAAGAGATGCGTTCTGCAGCCAGGTTGTGAGCGCATCAATCAGTAAACCAATAACTAGGATTATCATAATCTGCTTGATAATTGGTGAGGTTGTCACAAAATACGCTGAACCCATTGCACCGATACCGGCAAGAGTCATCGCAGAGCCAGTGCTGAACGCCTTCCTTATGCCATCCCAGACACTCATGCCCTGCTCACGTTTCAGGATGTTAGCAATAAGCATAGAGTTCATATCAATAGAATAGTCCATTAGCATTAAGAAAGCGGCAATCCCTGCAGTGCTTATCCTCAGACCGAGCATGTTAACTATTGCCAGAGTTATAATCATATCAAACATAGATGCTAGCACCACAGCAACACCAGGAATAATTGCCTTGAAATAGATAAAAACAACAATAGCCATCAGCAGGAATGCAAGCGCAAGTATCCTGATAATCTGCTGGAAAAAGCTCTCACTCAGAGAACCGCCTATGGTTTGAATACTATAATCCTTTTCATCAATCTCCCTGCCGAGCTTATCAGCCACCACAGGAATAACATCATCAACAGTGTGCTCAACAAGGCTTGTCTCAATAGTTATCTCTTTCACAACACCCTGGTCTCTCAATAACCGGACACTGAACTCCTCACTTGGAAACGCGGCCATGAGCAGCTGTTCAAGCTCTGAGCTTGAAATCTCTTCAGATGCGCTTATGGTAATAGTTGTGCCACCTTTGAGGCTTACGCCCTTGTAGAAAAAATCGCCTGTCCGGGCATGCAGGGACAATATTAATATTAGAGCAACAATCGCAAGTGCCAGAGGCACAAACATCAGCTTGAGGTAATGCCTATCATATATATGCTTCACAAGGCTGCTCTTCTCAGTTTTTTTCTCCTGCTCAGCCTTTCTCTGCTCCTCTCTCTTCCTCATCAGCCTTTTACGCATCCCACTTAGGGAGTTTTTGGGTGTTTATAAAGGTTTTGGGTGAAATTTTTTGATATTATCACCAATGCGGCGAGAACTACCTCGCCACCATTGGATAAGCTTTTTAAACAATAGTAACCTTCTTTTCCTTATGGACCCGCAGTTAAAACAGACATTAGAAAACCAGCAATATGGCATCGCGGGCAACCACAGCGCTGTCAAGATCTGCACCTGGACAAAAAAATCATTGCTGGACAAAGGCTTCTGCTATAAAGAGAAATTTTACGGCATCCGCTCGCACTTGTGCTGCCAGATGACCCCAAGTGTTGGCCATTGTGTTAATAATTGCGTTTACTGCTGGCGCACAGTTGAGCATTCCATGTCAAACGATTTTGAGCCATTGGATCAGCCAGAGGTTATCATAAAAAACTGCGTAAAAAACCAGCGAATTTTGCTTAGCGGTTTTGGCGGCAACAAAGATGTGAACATGGAGAAACTCAAAGAGGCTCAAAACCCAGAACACTTTGCCATCTCATTGTCAGGCGAGCCAACAATGTATCCAAAGCTCAATCAACTTATAAGATTACTCCACAACAAAAGCAAGACAACTTTTTTGGTGACAAATGGCATGTTCCCCGAGGTAATCAAGAACCTGGAAATGCCTACTCAGTTATACATCTCGCTTAGCGCACCAAACAAGGAGCTCTTTAAAAAAATAAACCAGCCGCTGCTAAACAATGGCTGGGAGCGACTTAACAAATCACTCGATATATTATGTGATCTAAACGGCAGCACAAGGACAACACTCCGCTTGACAATGATTAGCAACCTCAACATGATTCACCCAGAACAATGGGCAGCACTGATAGAAAAAGCAAGTCCAAAATTTGTTGAAGTAAAAGCCTACATGTTTGTTGGTTCATCAAGACAAAGAAGGACTATTTCAGACATGCCTTATCATGAAGATATTGTAGAATTCTCCAAAGAGCTGGAAAAGTACGGCAGCTACAAAGTTATTGATCAAAAGAAAGAAAGCAGGGTTGTGCTGATGATGGAGCAAGATAGCAGAGATAGAATTATGGATTTTCCAAAAAGAAAAATATAAATAATCCCCAGCCAGAAGACAACAAAAAGAGGTTCACATGGTCCTTGAACAATTAGTAAAAGTACGCTGGCTTGAGAAAAAAGAGCACTCTTTCCTGATAGGTATGGTCTATACAATTGTAGGCATGCTTTCAGCCTATCTTGTATTTTCAGCAAGCTTCGATCTTATGAGTTTTGCATTCACTTCCATCTTATTGATACCCTCTCTGGCAATGCTGCTCAAACTGGAGGAGAATATTGAAATTCGTGAAAGAAAACTCTCATTGCCAATGCTTTTCAAAGATCACTGGGATATCTTCAAAGTCTACCTCTCTTTGTTTTTGGGAATATTCTTTGTGTATGCAGCAGTCGCATTTATCATACCTACTGCAAGTAGCGAGCAGCTCTTCAGAACCCAGCTTGCCCCTATATTTGGATTAAGAGGGC
>JAHWHA010000095.1 GCA_019323665.1 Candidatus Woesearchaeota archaeon
AGCGAGGCAAGTATGCCTTTGTCTGAATAGCATTTTCTGAGATCAGCAATGGCAATCTGTTTTGCTTTGTCAACTGTGTCCATTCTTGTTGTTCCTCAGATCAATAACCAGGTCTTTCATGTAGCTTGTGCCGTGATAGAGGTAGGCAAGAATACCCGACAACACCCATAATATATCTCTTGCCCTAATCAGCAGCGAGAGCGCCACCGCAACTTGCACAGGGATTCCGACAAGAGTGGCAACTGCAACCTGGCTAAGCTCCATAACTCCCAAGACTGCTGGCACCGGTATCATCATGGCAATGCCTGTCATAGTAACAATAAGATAGATTTGGATAATTGTTGCCCTATACCCAACAACAAGCAGCCCCATCTTGTATTCAGCAATCATCAGTGCCCAGAGGAGTGATGTCAGCATGAGTGAGAAAAAAAAAGTTTTTCTGTTATTATTGAAGAATCTAATGAGGTTACGCTCGACAATGCGGATCTTTCTCTGCAGCGTTCTAACCCTCTTTGTTTTTGAAAAGAGTCTGAGAAGGGGATGGCGTGAGAGCACATACTGTTTGTTGAACATCCGATAATAGAAGTTTAAGCATATGAAGATAAGGTAGAGTGACGCTACTCCAAGTATTATCATGACAGATTTAGGAACGGCAAAGCGTGTAAGGGTGAAGAAGAACATGATACACGCAAGCAGAAAATAAAATGGAAGCTCAACAGCCCGATCAAGGAAAACAGAGGCTATAGCCTTTGATGTCGGAACGTTATGCCTCGTAAGGCTTAATGCTCTGATTGTCTCCCCACCAATATAAAAAGATGGCACAACATAGCCAATTGAATAACTCATCTGTCGATATAGTAGCAGGTTTAAAAAAGAAATCTTATGGCCCATGGCTCTGAGAATCATCTCCCACTTGAGGATGAGCACTGCAATAATTGAAACAGATATCATAATATAAAGGATAAGATGTCTGTGGTCTGTCTGTTCATACTGCTGGATAACTTGACTTAATCCAACCTGGCTGATGATGAACAAGAAAAGCACCAGCCCAAGTACAAAAGCCCCAACACTTACCAATATACGTTTCATTTCATAATCAATAATCCTACAAATAATATAATAAACGAGCCTGGGAGGATTTGAACCCCCGACCCACAGCTTTATCCGCTTCAGCTAACTCTCTTTCTACCATTGCTGGTAATACTCCGAGACTCTTCATCAGCGTAGGAGGCTGTTGCCCTATTTGTCTAACCTAAGCCATTTACCAATGGGGGCTAAGCGAAAATTGTGAGTGCACGCCGCCCGAATTTTGGTAAAGCTTTGCGGCCCAAGGCCGGAAAGGTTACCAGACTAGGCTACAGGCTCGTAACATAGCGGAATCAGATAATATTTTAATAGTTTTTGGCTTTCCATATATGAGCATGTATAAAATTAAGCAGCTGCCAGAGGATTTTGTGGTGACTGAGAATAGCAGTATCATACCTGGCAAAAGGGGGAAATACTGCTATTTCAGGCTTTGGAAGCGCAATTACAACACAGAGGATGCCATAAAAGCCTTGTCTGAATACTTGAATATTCCAAGAAAGTTGTTTGGATATGCAGGCACAAAGGACCGCAGGGCAATAACAGAGCAGCTGTGTTCGGTTCGGGGGATGATAAGGGATCTGGAGCTTAAGGATTTAAAGGTGAGTGTAATTGGTTTTGGGGATAAGCCAGTCTCGCTTGGCGATCTTAACGGTAATAGTTTTGAGATTGTTGTGAGGAACATCGAGGATAGGCCAAAACCAGTACAAAGAGTTGTGAATTGTTTTGACGAGCAGCGTTTTGGGATTAGGAAAGACAATCATATTATTGGCAGGTTGTTGATAATGGGTGATTTCAAGGGTGCTGTTGAGTACCTGACTACAAGAGACCAAACAAATTGGGACAAATATGGTTGGAAAGCGTATTTAGGGAAACATGAGAATGATTATGTAGGTGCACTTAGACTGATTCCTCGGAAGATTCTGCTTATGTATGTGCATGCTTATGAGAGCTACCTCTGGAACAAGTGCGTTGCAATGTATTTGGAGTTGAAAGGAGAAAAAATGAAGAATATTGATTTCCCAATCATTGGTTTTGGGACAGAGTCTGATGATCCTGAAATCAAAAAGATCTGTTCTGATATTCTATGTTCAGAGGGCATTTCTCTAAGAGATTTCATTGTAAGGCAGTTCCCTGAGTTGAGTTGTGAGGGCAGCACAAGGAAGATAATTGCAGATATTGAAAATCTGGAGATAGGTGAGCTGGAAGAGGATGAGTTGGGCCATAAGAAAAAGGTTAAGGTGAAATTTTATCTTGGTGCTGGATGTTATGCCACTGTTGTGATAAAGAAATTATTTGATAAAAATACAATTAGATAATAGTTATTGCGCCATATTTACATGCAGCAACACAGAGCCCGCATTCTGTGCATTTATCTTGGTCAATAGTTATAATATCTTTTCTAATGATTGCTCCGGTAGCGCATGCCTCTAAGCAACCATTGCATTTTGCCGCACAGCAGCAACTTGTGCATTTTCCATCTTTCCAGCAGCATTTTTTGTAGTCTATTCCAACTGTCATAGATTAAGGTGAATATATTATGAGTTATAAAGTTTGCTAAAAGAAGTTTGAGAGGGATTTTACTGGTTCTATTAGTTTGGTTGTATCATTCTTTATAGAATTCACCATTCTTGACACCTGGTAAAATTTGATTTGTTCTGCCGGATATGGCGCAAGCATCTGTTTAAGTCTTTCAGCACTTTCATTTCTCAACCAGGCAGCCTCGTTTTCTCTTGATAATATTGCCGGCATGCGGTTGTGCACTGGTTTTACAACAGCATTAGGCTCAACAGTGATTATTGAAAATGTAAGTAAAGAATCAGCTTGCTCCCCAGACTCAGGGTTTTTCCAAAGGTCATAGACTCCTGCAAACGCGAAAAGAGCTTCATTCTTGAGTGTGAATCTGTAAGGTATCTTGTCATTTGGTGTTGTTTTCCACTCATAGAAACCGTCTGCAGGTATTAGGCAGCGCTGTGACCTAAACGGTTTTTTATATGTGGCTTTTTCATCAATAGACTCAGCCCTTGCATTTATTGTTTTGAAACCAAAATTTTGTTCTTTTGCCCAGCTTGGCACAAGCCCCCATCCAGCAAATGTTAGCTGGTCTCTGCTCTCCTGTAGGATTATTGGCACTTGCTGACCTGGTGCGATATTATAGCGCGGTTTCCAGCGCTCTTTCTTGGGGAAGCGGACCTTGAATCTCTCCTCAATTGAGCGAGGTTCAACTGTCAAGGTCCAGCGGCCGCACATGGTGTGTATATGGTTTATGGATATTTAATGGTTTTGCCAAACGTGTAAATATTCTCATGGAAATTTCGGCGTGAATTGATTCAGATTCTGGCTAGAGTGTTGGCTTTGGCAGCTGGTCCAGAGGAATGTAAAAAACCATAAAATCGCGCCCCAGAGTGATGTGAAAATGCTCATCAGACAGTTTTTAGAATTTTACCAGGTGAATAGTTTTGGAGCATTTGTGTTTAGCTATTCAGATTCTTGAGTCTATAATCTCAGGTATCCTCTCCTCAAGCAGTTCGCAGTTTATGCATTTTGTTGCATAGCACTGCATCCTATATGCCTTAATCTCATCTTTTGTCATCTCTGGGTTTTCGACCACAAACTCTCTCTCGCTAACAGCTGTTTCTGGCACCTCATCAACAATATCTGTTGTTGTTCCTATGTTATCATTGTTCTCATCAACAACCTTACAAAAATATTCAAGGTTTTCTGCTGGTGCATACCCAAAGTTGTAGATCTTATACCTGATTACAAGATTGCCTGTTGCGTCACTTATCCCCCACTCATCCAACTCTGTGATAATAAGTGCTTGCTCTTTTGCGCATCCTGACAAGGACAGAAAGATAATCAAGAGCAAACCAGAAACTAATCCTAAACGCATATTTCCACCTCTGGGTTAGGGTGGAGATAAGGCTTTATAATACTTTGCCCCAAAATTGCTTATTTATAATTCTTGCCAACTCTTGTCCCTTTTGGCAAAACCAGCACCTCTTTGCTGAATTTGAGTTTGCTCACTCTATCTGCCGAATGGCTATCTGGGACAACCTTGAGATGCTTGATTTTGTCAATTTTCTCTTCGATAATCCACATATCTTCGTCCCTATAAAACCAAGCGCTGCCAAGCTTGTTTAATCTATAGGGCACTGAATATTCTCTCAAAGTCAGCTCACCAAAGAAGTTGTAGCAGTGCTCAAAATAACTCATCACAAGCTCTCTTGTTGTGCGATATGCCGCATTGCGGTAGCCTAAACCAAGGAATTTACTTTTGGCTATAGCTCCATATAGATTTTTTTTCTTGTAGACACAAATCACATGATCCTCATCGCGCACTGCTCTTAAATCTAAAAGAAATGCCTGATACTTATGATAGAGCAGTACTGCACAGGCCAATGCTGCACCCTCAAGGCAATCGCCTTTGTGGAATCTGAGAACGCTACGAGGTGATAATCTTTCACCTGTGTTGTATTCAAGCGAATCCACAAACTGCTGAACTTTGAGTGGTGTGTCCAGTTTTTTAATTACTAAAAGCTGCTGTTTTGAGAAACAGGAGAAATCCATGTTGGCACCTTATATCTTTTGGATCATATCAGTGTCAGCGCTATTTAGAATTTTTCATGGCTCATTGAAATAGGCTCTGCCGCAATATGGGCAAGCTCTTGGGGTTTTGGTGGCAAAATTCGCCTTGAACCTGAATCCACATTTGATGCATTGTACTTGCTTTTTGTTGATTGCGGGGTTGACATTATCAACCTCACCATAGCTCTCCTCCTTTGGCTTTGGTTTTTGTTGAATTGGCTTCTGAGGTTGTACAGGGCTTGGCTTAAACCTCTCCTTTTTTGCCAGGAAATCAAAGGTTTTCATAAGGCAAACAGATGCAATTCTTGCTTAAATAGTTTTTGAATTGAGGAAAAAATAGTTGCCAACAGCCATATTTAGTTTATATATAAGAATTCACCTTATAAAAGTCATTCCCGCTATATATGGGAATTTGTTGTTTTTGATCCTCCTCATAGAAATCAATATAAATGCATACCCTTAACAACTGTTGAAAAAGGGGTTGAAAAACGGTAATAAATACTCTCACTGTTATCACACTTTGCCTGTGTGTCTCATTTGTTTTTTCAGAGTTATTCTTCAGAATAAAATATCCCAGGGTGATCGGGCAGATAATAGCTGGCCTGGTTCTGGGATTGCCTTTTTTCAGGTCTCTGATCTCCCAAGAGTTTATGATAGACATTCAATTCCTGGCTGATCTGGGTATTATTTTCCTGTTGCTTCTGGTTGGTTTGGAAATAAATATTGATAAATTCAAAAGAAGTGAGAAAGACACGATTATTATCGCGTTGTCAACCGTATTAGTCCCATTTGTTTTAGGGTTTATTTTTATGAAAGCGATGGGATATTCATATGTTATTGCACTTATTGTGGGAGCCTGTTTTTCATTGACTGCTGAGGGCACCACACTAAAGATCCTTTTGGATCTTGGAGCTTTGAACACAAAAATAGGGCTGATAATTCTGGGTGCTGGTTTATTGGATGATATTTTTGAGGTTATCTTCCTTTCTGCTGTGCTTGTTATGGCTCACGAGAGTATTATTGATCTTGTATGGCTGCCTCTGAAAATTACCGTGTTTGTGATTTTTGTTGTGGTGTGTTACAAGGTATTCCCGATTCTGCTGAAACATGTGCAAAAAGAGAAATCCAAGATCACAATTTTCTCTTTTATCCTGCTTTTTGCGTTGATTGTGGCTATAATATCAGACAGTCTTGAGCTTGGG
>JAHWHA010000096.1 GCA_019323665.1 Candidatus Woesearchaeota archaeon
AGCTTGAGAAAGAGCTGCAAACACAAGCACAATATCAAACACAAGATGAAAGCCTGGGTTATGGACTGCTACCGGAAAGAGAACTCAGTAGTGCTGTGGTTAAAGACAGGGAATGATGATATTAAGATAGAGATAAAATACAGGATATTTATCTATATGAAAGCCTGCAAAAAGGCTGAAAGATTTCTCGAGCAGAACAGGATAACAAAGATAGAACAGCTTAGGCAGACTTACAGGAAAAAGTGGCAGAAGGTCTATGCAATCCCAATCTGGAATCTCTCAAATTTTGAGAGATATGTGAGATGGGTTGAAAAGCAGACAAGATATAGAATCCCATTGTACAATGCAGACACCAAACCAGAGCAGCTCTTTCTTTATGAACACAACCTCAAACCAGGATGCGTTGTTAAGATCAATGGCAAGCAGATTATTCCACTTGAAACAACAGAAGAGATTGCATTGAAGCAGATGCAGCTTAATGTTATCCCCTCTCAAGATATCCGTGCAAGCCGGGAAGTAGAGATAAGAGCAATAATTGCAGATAATAAAACATTTGAGGTGGATGAAAAGGGTAAAAATGATACTAGCAGTGAAAAACAAATCCTCAAGCAGTTTGTGATGTACTTCAGACAACAGGACCCTGATGTTATCTTTATGGATTACGGCTATTCAAGGCTGCCCTATTTGGTTAGCCGTCTTCAGGTGCACAACATGCACTGCCCTTTTAACAGGTTTGATGACAGGCCAATCATTTACAGAGGCGGCCGCTCATTCTTCAGCTATGGGGCTGTGCGCTACCAGGATTATGCACTCGAGCTCCGCGGCAGGTTTTTGGTTGACAAATCAACTGCAATCGGCAATGAATGTAACATAGATGCGATAATGGAACTGTGTGATTTGACAGGCACAAGGTTTACAACAGTAGCATCACGCAGCTTTGGAGCAACATTCCAGTTTGCGTTGGTGAGGCAGCTTGTGATGCAAAAGTATCTGATACCCTACAAAGAAAAGCCAATTGACAAGCCATTGTCAATGTTTGAGATGCTCAAAGCTGATCGCGGTGGGCATACACTTGACCCAAAGCTCGGTTTTCACACAGATGTGGCAGAAATAGATTTTGCAAGCATGTATCCATGGCTGATATATAATAATAACATAAGCGCTGACACAATCCTGCATAACAAAGGCCCTTTCAATTCTGTACCAGATGTGCCGATAACACCATCAATGCAATTTAAAGGTATAGTGCCGAGAGCAATAAAGCCTATTATTGATAGGAGGATGTATTACAAGCAGCATCCCACTGCAATAAACAAGGCGAAATCAAAAGGTCTAAAATGGGTATTGGTCACTAGTTATGGCTATCTCCGTTTTCGCGAGTTTAAACTTGGTCTGGCATCATCACACATGGCAATCTGCTCCTATGCGCGAGAGACATTATTACAGGCAATGAAACTTGCAGAGCAGCACGGGTTTGAGGTGGTGCACGGTATAGTTGATTCATTGTACATAAAGAAAAATGGCATAACAGAAAAGGAAGTGAGAGAGTTCTGCAAAGAGCTTGAATTGATGACAGGCATACCAGCATTCTTTGAAGGCATCTTCAAGTGGATTGTCTTTCTTGCTTCTGTGAATGATGAGGCAAGGCCCTTGCCCGCAACATATTATGGTGTCCTTCAAAATGGGGAAATTAAAGCAAGAGGAATTGAGCTGCGCAGGAGAAGCACGCCTGCTTTTGTCAAGCATTTCCAGAGCAAACTGATAGAATCTATCTCCAATTGTGAAACAGAACAAGAGATTAGGCAGATGGTGCCTGCACTTGCCAAAATCCTGCGCGAGGTGGCTGAAATAATCCCAACAATTGAGCCCTGGCTGCTGGTCTGCCCAATACAAGTGGCGCAGACACAATACAAGCACAACATCCCTCAGAAAAAAATATTGGAGCAGTTGAAACAGAAAGGCATAGCAGTTGAGCCAGGCCAGATAATAAAGTTCATCTACTCTACTCATGGCCCAATACTGCCAGAAGCTTATGACAACAACCCAGATGTTGGCAAGTACAAAGATCTATTGATAAGAGCATTGTTCAACGTGGTGCAGCAGTTCGGTTATTCGAAAAAAGAGGTTTATGAGATGTGCAGGAAGGAGAGGCAAATACAGCTTGTCGAATTCCAATAATTATATAAATTCCCAACTTGTTACATCCATTATGCATACAAAATTTCAATTAATGTGGGATTTAGCGACACCCTACCTGGAAAAAGGGGTGGTGAAAGATTTTGTGATTCACACGAGGGGAGCTGTCAAAGCAATGGAAAGACTGCTGAAACATGAAGGCGGTGATGCAGACAT
>JAHWHA010000097.1 GCA_019323665.1 Candidatus Woesearchaeota archaeon
GTCGATTGGATTATAGCAATGTGAGCCTTTGTCACCATAGACCTCTTTTGATATCTGCTCTTTGTCGCCAAGCTCTTTTATGGTCTGCACTCCGCCATTCGCAGCGCAAGCTCCCAAAGCCACTACAATCTTTGAGTTGGCTCTAATCTTCTTCAGCTCGTCTACCTCTTCTGAGCGAACTGCCGAGCCTTCGATGAACGCAATGTCAATATCCTTTATCTTGTTGGATTCTTTGATCATGGGGAAAGCAACGATCTTGAATTTGTTCAAGATTTGCAGCAAGTCGTTCTCTACAAACGCAAGGCTAAGCTGGCAGCCGAAGCAGCCAGTCACTGAAAACACTCCAAGTTTTGGTTTTGTCGCCATTTTAGTCAACCAGTGTTCTTGCCAAATCGTATCTGAAGACGGGCCCGTCCTTGCAGATATACTTGCCCCCAACAAGGCAGTTGCCGCACTTCTGTATCCCACAACTCATCATACGCTCATGCGATACGTATATCTGGTCATCATTCCAGCCAAGCTTCTGCAGAGCAACCACCACAAATTTCATCATCACAGGCGGACCACACACAACTGCAATTTTCTGGTTGTTGCCTATCTTTGATTCCTCCAGGATTTTTGTCACCAAAGCAACAGGACCTTGCCAGTTGTCTTCAGGGAAGCAGCGGTCAACTGTGAGATTGACATTGTACTTCTTGCTCCATTTTTTAATGTCCTCCTTGAAGAGTATTTCCTTCGGGCATCTGAAGCCCAGAAACATTGTTATGCCTCGGAATTCAGTTGGATGCTGCTCAACATACTCAATAACTCCCCTAACCGGACTGAAGCCAGTACCTCCTGCAATGATGACAACCTCATTGCCTTTGATAAAATCCATTGGGTAGCCATGGCCGTAAGGACCTCTTACACCAACTGTGTCCCCAACTTTCAGCTGTGCAAGCGCATGGGTTACAGTGCCAACATCCCTAATATTTAGGTCTATATACTTTTTATTGTAAGAGCATACAGATATTGGAACCTCACCTTGGTTCAGTACTGAGACCTGGAAGAACTGCCCAGGTTCATGGGGTAAGTCCGCTTTGATTCTAATCATAAAAGTATCTTTGGTGTGCTTTTTCTTTTTTACAATCCTGTAAAATTCTGGTATGTATGGATTCATTTTAGCTCATTAACTATTTTTACCATATCTATTGAAGTTGGGCAGTTTGTGGTACACCTGCCGCAGCCGACGCACATCTGTTTGTCGAATTTTTCTTTGTAATATACTAACTGGTGGAATATGCGGTGTTTAAGCCTGCGGTCTCTGCTCTCCCGGAAGTAGATGTCGCCTGCGACCCTGGTGAAATTCTTGAGCTGGCATGATGCGCAGTATCTGTAACGTACACCTCTCTTCAAATCAACTTTAGGTTCGTCTCTAACAAAAAAACACCCGCAAGTTGGGCAGGTTATTGTGCATGCGCCGCAACTCAAGCATTTTTTTGACTCCTGCAGCCAGACTTCAGCATCAAAATATGACCTCAGACTGGTTATCTTGCTGTCTTCCAGTTTTTTCTTGAAGAACAGTTGGATTTTTGGTTCAATGATTGTATCCTTGAATATGGGAGAATATGTGAGTTTTTCTCCGGCTTTTGTGCCAATATCAACCACATAACCTTCTGCAACTGGTGTGAGCAAGAGGTCGTAACCTGTGTCCAGGTCATGTGTGTCAAAACTGCCGCAAAAGCAGTTTTCTCCTGCCTCTGTGCATCTAAGGACAATTATAAGTGTGTTGTCTCGCCTTGATTTGTAGTAAGGGTCCTGATGCTCGTCAAGGAAAATGCGGTCGAGTGCGAGTAATGCATGGACGTCGCATGGCCTCACACAGAATAGTGCTCTTGGTTTTGTGTCAATATTCTCTTTTATCTTGTTTGCCTGGTAGGAAAAGAGCTCTTGCTCCTTTGGCAGAAAAAATCGTTTGGGAGGATAGGCAGTATTGTGAAAATCAAGGTCTACTTGTTCAAAAGATACAGCTATCTCAAAGTTGTGGATGCTCTTGTTTTTCACAGGAGCTATCATCTCATTGGTGGATGATAGTTGCCTGAAGAATCTACCTAAATCCTCTTTTTTCAACAGCTTTTTCATTAAATAATTTTAGTCAATAAGAATTTATAAAGGTTTCTAATCGGTCAGCAGCTTAATAATCTCTGCTTTTGCTGCTTTTTTGCCTATACCAGGAGGCAGTCCAATAATTTTGAAGCCTTTTGCATGGTTCATTGATTCCATGAGCAGCAGAAAGAATCCCAAATCAAAGTCATGGGCTGTTACAGATTTTGCTTGGTTGAGCCTTGAGATGTCTGTGATTAGGCTCACTTTTTCAAGACCATGCACTATATCCATCAGGTATAGGTTTGTGAGGTTGTGGTCAAGTATTTCCTCAGGTTTACTGCAGTATATGAACTGAACATCCTTGATTTTGAGCTCTTTTGCGAGTTGAGTGCAGATTGCATCATCTTCTAGCTCCGGGTTTCCGAAGCACAACACCTTTTTTTTCATTTTTTGTGGTAAAATTTGAATCAGTTTATATGTTTTCTGGGTTAAAGAAAATTATTAATACTAGTAAAACATTAGCTGTGTTATGGATGACAAAAAGGGGTTGAGGTTAGTTCTGCTCACTGCAATAATCTCTGGATTCTCTGTTTTCCTCAACAGATTTGGTGTTTCAGGTATGAATAGTTATGTATTTGTGTGGCTTAAGAATAGTGTTGTGGCTGTGTTGCTGGCAAGTTTGCTGTTATCGCTGAAGAGAATAAACATCCTTAAAAAACTGACTAGAAGCCAATGGTCGAGACTTATTTTGATAGGCTTGGTTGGCGGCTCTGTTCCTTTCCTCTTGTTTTTCCGAGGCCTTCAAATTGGTAATGCTGTCTCTGCAGCATTTATCCACAAAACCATGTTCATCTGGGTTGCATTGTTGTCCATGATTATATTGAGGCAAAAGCTTTCCAAGAAGTTGATTGTTCCTGCAGGGCTAATCCTGCTTGGGAATCTGCTGGTGATGCAGCTTGGCTCATTCAGCATTGGAACTGGGGAGATTATGATTTTGGCTGCTACTTTGCTTTGGAGCGCTGAAACCTTGATTTCAAAAAGATTGTTGGAAGAGGTTGAAAGCAATATTATTGCTTTTGGCAGGATGTTTTTCGGCTCTTTGTTTGTGCTTGCATTCCTGGTTTTGAGCAGCAATATCTATTCAATTACCGCACTTGGAATTGCGCACTACGGCTGGGTTGTTGTAACATCAATCCTGCTGCTTGGTTACGTTATTACATGGTACAATGGTCTGAAAAACACAGATGCAGTTGCCGCAACCTCTGTGCTGCTGCTTGGCAGTCCGATAACAACTCTATTGAATTTTGTGTTTGTTGAGCAGATGGTTGCACCTGTGGAGATTGCCGGGATTGTTATTCTGATTGTTGGTGTTGGTTCTGCCTTTGTTGTGCTCAGAAGTTCTAAGAGTGCTCAGAGGATCTCAACTGCAAACCCAAGGTGAATTGTCACTTTATCTCCAACTTTTGCTTCTGGTAGCTCTTTGCCAACAACTTTGGACTGGGTCTGAGTATTAGGGTATCGGACAGTTAGTATGTCTCCGTTTTTGTCAACAATTTCTGCCACATATACTTTGCATAACTCTTTCAGTTCTGTCGGGAAGTTTGCATAATCGCCCTCACCAAGATTGATGAAGATGTTGTGGTCTTCAAGAAAGTATTTTTTAATGACTTCAATATCCCAGTAATCCTTATCCTTTCTCTTGGCAATCATCTTTAGCCTGCGGAATGCAGATTTATAGGTGTTCTCAAGTGTTTTTCTGTCCGGTATTTGGTGGGTGTCATGCATCAGTTTAAGTTTCTGAAATGTTGCCTGGTCAATTTTGCCTTGGTCTAGGAGCACTTGAGTACAAGGAAATGCGTATTTGAAAAAATAGGTTTCTGAAGTTACCTTACTGACCATATTATCATTTATACAAAACTACAATAATAAA
>JAHWHA010000098.1 GCA_019323665.1 Candidatus Woesearchaeota archaeon
ATGGCGATTGAGGATGTTGAGATGAGGAAGAACAGCTCTGTGCTCTATGATGAGATGATTGCGCACAGACTCGGGCTATTGCCAATAAAGACTGACTTCAAATCATACAATCTGGCAGAGAAATGCCCATGCAAAGGTGCAGGGTGCGCACAGTGTCAGCTCAAGATGACATTAAAGGCAAAAGGACCCAAGACTGTTTATGCCTCTGATATCAAGAGTCAAGATCCAAAAGCAGTGCCTGTTTTTCCTCAAACCCCTATTGTCAAGCTTCTTAAAGGCCAGGAGCTGGCATGTGAGATGACAGCAGTACTTGGCACAGGGAAAGAGCATGCGAAGTGGAGCCCTGGACTTGTGTTTTTCAAGAATGTTCCTATTATCAAAATATCCAAGAAGGGGGAATCGTGTATTGAGTGCGCAGATCTCTGCCCGCAGAAAGTATTCACCAAAAAGTCAGGAGTGCTCTCAATCAATGAGAAGAATCTGCTCAACTGCCATTTGTGCGGAGAGTGCGAAGATGCCTCAAAAGGGGCAGTAAAGGTTGAGAAGAGTGACAACAGCTTTGTCTTCCAAATTGAATCCTGGGGCCAGCTGGGGTGTGAGGATATTATGCTTAAGGCAGATGAGGCCTTGGGGGAGAATATTGATGAGTTTTCAAAAAGCCTGAAGGCTGCAAAATGAGAATTGCAGCGGGGGTGTCGGAGACTGGTCAATATTTTTGACTAAACGACTACGGTTGAGGGCCGTAGGCCTTAGTGGCTGCGCGGGTTCAAATGTCGCAAAAAGCAACACTGAAAATCCCGTCCCCCGCATTTACGAAGATGAAAAGAACTGGAACAACAAACCAACACATGGAGGCTCTGATAAGTGAGCTCAAGAGGCAGGCTATAGAAAAGGAACAGCCGCTCTGGAAGCGCATAGCCACTGATCTTGAGAGGAGTACAAGGCAGAGGCGTGTTGTTAATCTGTCACGTATAAACCGTTTCACCTCTGAAGGCGACTTGATCGTTGTTCCGGGCAAAGTACTCTCTTCAGGAGAGCTTGATCATAGCCTCACTATCGCTGCCTGGCGGTTTTCAGACCAGGCAAGGAAAAAGATAAGTGAGCACAAGGCAAAGGCTATATCAATTAACGAACTGATGAATACAAATATAAAGGGCAAGAAGATAAAGATTATCGGTTAAAATGACAATTATTGATGCGAATGATATGATTGTTGGCAGGCTCTGCTCAATTGTGGCAAAGAGAGCTCTGCTAGGAGAGAAAATAGATATTGTGAACTGTGAGAAGGCTGTGATGACCGGCAACAAACAGCAAGTGTTTGGCAAATTCAAAGACCGTAGGCATAAAGGTGGACCGCAGTCTGGACCTTTTATTCTCCGCTCTCCTGACATGCTTGTGAAGAGGATGCTCAGAGGGATGATTCCATACAAAAAACAACGCGGCAAACTCGCTTTACAGAGGCTGAAATGCCATATTGGGGTGCCAAAAGAGCTGGAAGGCGAGAAGGCTGAGGTTGTGCAAGAAGCTCATATGTCAAGGCTCCAGACAATGAAGTTTGTGAAAATTGAAGACATATGCAAATCAATGGGTGCAAAGTTATGAATACACACACATCTGGAAAAAGGAAAAGGGCAATTGCCCGGGCAACAGTAAAAAAGGGCACAGGCAAGGTGCGCATCAACAACAAGCTATTGGATACAGTCGAACCTGCAATGCTAAGGATGAAGATGCGTGAACCCCTCATGCTGGCAGGCGAGCTTGCACACCAAGTTGATGTGGGTGTGAGCGTTCGTGGCGGTGGAATGAGTTCGCAGGCAGATGCGGTGAGGTTGGCTATTGCCCGTGGTTTGGTTGCCTATTCAAAGGATCCAAAACTTGAAAAAGAGTTCCTTGACTATGACAGGCAGCTGCTTGTTCAGGATGTTCGCTATAAGGAAGTTAATAAACCAGGCCGATCAAAGGCTAGGAGCAAGCGCCAAAAATCATACAGATAAACCAGAAATATTTATATATAATCAGGAAGGTATAGGAAACAAAATGATGATTCCAATCCGATGCTGGAGCTGCGGCAAGCCAATTGCCCATCTATGGGAAGAGTTCAATGAGCGCTCAGCAGCTGGAGAGGAGCGCAAGAAAGTGCTTGACAGTCTGGGGCTTGAGAGATACTGCTGCAGAGCCACATTCTTGGGCCAAGTTGATTTGATTGACACAGTTGCCCAATTCAAAAAGGTATAGGTTGGTAGGATGGAAATAACAATTTGCGAAAATTCTGGTTTTTTGCTGACCTTGCTGCTGTAGCGCAGCTCATTGTGTTTTTTACTGATTTTCAAAAAGATATAAAAACTATACTTAATACAGGTGCTAAACATGGTAGAACTCACCAAGGTTGCTGAGAAATGGAAGAAGCGCTGGCAAGATGCCAAGCTTTTTGAGGCCAACCCTGTGCAAGGGAAAGAAAAGTATTTTGTGACATTCCCTTATCCATACATAAATCTTTTCCCACATATTGGTCATTTCTATTCTCTGATGCGTGTCGAGGCTTTCGCGAGGTATAAGCGCATGCGAGGGTTTAATGTTCTATATCCTCAAGGCTGGCATGCCACTGGCTCGCCAATGGTGAATGCAGCGCAACGTGTCCAAGAGCATGAGGAGAAACAGATCAAGACTCTGAAGGATATGGGTTTTTCAGAGAGTGATATTAAAAAATTTGAGGATCCTAGACACTGGATAAAGGTTTTTTCAAAAGGATGGCAGGATGATTTGACTGATGCTGGCATATCAATTGACTGGCGTCGCAATTTCATCACCACAAGTCTCAACCCTTATTATAACAAGTTTGTTGAATGGCAGTTCCGCTCATTGAAAGAGAAAGGTTATATCGTGAAGGGCAAGAAGCCTGTTATCTGGTGCGAAAAATGCAACCAGGCAATAGGAGATCATGCGCGTGTCAAAGGCGAAGGCGAAACACCGCAGGAATACACAATTATCAAGTTAAAGTTTGGTGACAGCTTCATCGGCTGCGCTTCTCTCAGACCAGAGACTATCTTTGGCCAGACAAATATCTGGGTTGACCCAAAGGTTGAGTATGCAAAGATTAGGGTTAATGGCAAAGAGCAGTGGATTGTGAGCAAGCAGTGCGCTGAAAAACTCAAGCTGCAGGATAAGAAAATTGAAAATGTTGGCACAATCAAGGGAAGTGAGATGATTGGAAAATGTGGTCATGCACCTGGTGTTGAGCGTGAGGTAATAATATTGCCTTCATCTTTCTGTGACCCAAATATCGGGACTGGGATTGTGACAAGTGTGCCAAGTGATGCGCCTGATGATTACATCGGATTGAGAGATTTATGGGAGAACAAGGAGCTGTGTGCAAAATATGGCTTAAACTGGGATGAGGTCAAGAAGATAAAGATTATTCCAATCATTAAGACAGAAGAGTGGGGCGACCAGGCTGCTGTGAAGATTGTCAATGATTACAAGATAAAAAACCAGCAAGAGCGGGCAAAGCTTGAGAAGGCAAGGAAGATTGTATACAAAGCTGGCTATCATACAGGTGTGATGAATGAGAATTGCGGTGAATATGTTGGTATGAAGGTTGAGGTAGCAAAAGAGAAGATGAAGAGCTGGCTTCTGGAGAATGGGAAGGCAGATGTGATGTATGAGCCAACTGGCAAGGTTGTCTGCCGCTGTTTAGAGGTTGCCAAGATCAAGATTGTTTCTGACCAATGGTTCTTGGCTTATGGTGATACTGAGTGGAAAAAGCTTGCACATTCTTGCCTTGATATGATGAGACTTTACCCCGAAAAAGCGAGAACGCAGTTTGAATATGTGATTGAC
>JAHWHA010000099.1 GCA_019323665.1 Candidatus Woesearchaeota archaeon
AGGTTATGCTGTTTGTTGCTGAATCCTGGAAGTATAAACTCTATTCTGTTTTAGTAAAAGAGTTTGATAAAACAAGAGACTTCAAGAAAATAATGGATACTGTAATGAAAGATGAGGATTTGAGGCAGCATGGCAAAGATGCAACAAAGATAATCCAACAGCTTATAAAAAGCGGTAAAACAATAGAAGCGCCTCTCTCTGCTGAAATTGAGTTGCAAGTGCTCAATGAGAGCAAAGAATTCTTGGAAAGAGAGTATAAATGCAAGGTTGTTGTGCAAAAAGCAGCTGATTCTAAAGAGGTAAAGGCTAAGCAAGCGCTGCCTAGCAAGCCTGCTATTCTCGCAAGATGAAAATTAAAGGTAAGCGCATCAATCTCCGCAGACTAAGAAGGAGTGATGCTAACTTCATTTATGAACATGCAAAAGATAAGGAGATTAGCAAATATACACAGGTGCCTCATCCTTATACAATTGAGCATGCAAAAAAATTCATAAATGAAACCCAGAAAAAGATGCGGGAGCGTACAGATTATTCTTTTGGGATTGAGCTCAAGGAGACTAAAGAGATTATTGGCATGATGAGCCTGATGAAGGTTGACTGGGCGAATATGAACGCTGAGGTTGGCTATTGGTTGGGCAAGAGCTATTGGCGCAAGGGCTACACATACGAGGCTCTTAAAATGCTGATTGATTTTGGGTTTGATGATTTAAAAATACACAGGCTTTGGGCAAGGGTTATACAACCAAATATTAGCTCTGCCGGTTTACTGCGTAAAGCAGGTTTCAAACAAGAAGGTGTGCAGAGCAAGGCAATTTACCGTGAAAATAAATATTGGGATATGTTGATGTTTGGGTTGGTAAAAAATGGAAGATGAGATTTTCCCCGTTGTTGATGAGCAAGACCAAGTGATTGGTTCTGCCACTAAAACAAAGGCAAGAGATGACAATCTGCTGCATCGTGGAGCTGCAGTTCTGCTTGAGAATTCTAAGGGTGAGATTTTTGTCCACAAAAGAACAATGACAAAAGAAGTTGCACCCGGCTTATATGATGTCCAGGTTGGTGGTGGTGTGCGGTTTGGTGAGAGCTATGAGGAGGCTGCCAAGAGAGAGCTTGAGGAAGAGGTTGGCATAAAAAACCCGAAGCTCGAGTTGCTTTTTGACTACAGGATGCGGTCAGCCAGAACAAATGCCTGGTTAAGAGTGTTTAAGTGTGTGTATGATGGCAAGCTAAAGCTGCAGAAAGAGGAGATTGAGCATGGGGGGTTTGTGAGCTATAAAGTCCTTGATGAGATGCTCAAAACAAAAAATTTCTGCAAAGACGGAGTGCAGATTCTAAACAAGTATAAAAAGTAGGCAAGCATGCCCAAAGATGGACATATGCAAAAATGCAGGCAACCCTAGTCCTTTCTTGGCACTGCGACCCTGTAAGCGCCCTTGAATATAATTAATGCTGCTTCATCCCTGACCTGACATGGTTCTTATAAACAGAAGCCCTGCAGGACAGCACTTCATTGTCCAGACCAGGACCTGGCATTCATGCAAAATGCCGCTCCCTGAGCTTCGATCCCACCGTAAAGCCGGTTTATGGTTACAGGGGACGGCTAACCCCCCAATCTAGCTTGCCTTTGCGAGTTTAATATTTAAAGAGTTATAAAGTTTTGCATATGAGGATATATGAAATCAATATATTTCCTGGAGAAAAATATTTATAATACAAACCTAAAAAAAGCTTAACAAACACTATTTAAGCAAAAAGGAGGTTTAAAATGCCTAAAGAAAAAAAGGATTTTACAAATTTTTTTTTAGTGGCAATCGTTGGAATTGTGGCGGTTGTTGGGATTGTGGTGATGCTTGTTAGCAGAACAAGTGCTCCGAGTGCTGTGCCTGTGTACAGTGAACAGCCTGCTGCGGTTTATGCTGAGGAGCCGGCATATGCAGAGGGGTTTGGTCTTGCTGATGAAGAGATGGCTGCTGAATTTATTTATGATGAAGAGGGAAATCTGTTAGGGGAGGCCTATATTACTAATCCAGAAAGCGGCATATCTTTAGGTTGTACAGATTTTGATAACACTCGAATAACCCCCTCTGGTTTACTTAATCCCTCTTACTACGTAAAGGCTAAGGTGGTGGGCTTAGATAGAAGCGGTAAATTTAAGACGGTTTATGATTATTGCTGGAATAGTGTTTTAATGGAGGCAGTCTGTTCTCCACCTGATGGAAATGTTAATCATCCTTATATTGCTTATTGGAGTTCAGTAATTGACTGTCCATTTGGATGCTTCAATGGTGCATGTGTCTACCCTAAACCTCCGTGTGGTAATTATGGTGATATTGACCTGGACGGGAAGATTACTTCCATAGATATGAATGTAATAATCGCACAAGCAATGGGTAGAATAACTCTTAGCAATGAGCAGAAATCAAGAGCGGATGTGGATGGTGATGGTCAAGTTAAAATCGGTGATGCCACGCTCGTCTATCAGCTAATTTACGGGAAAATTAAGAGTTTTCCTGTTTGTTAGAAACTTATTTTTAATAATTTTCCTTATTTTTTTATTTAAGTCTTATTTGAATTTATTATAAAAAAGCAAACTATTTAAACACTCATATACTCGTTTTTAGCTATGGCCAGAACCAAAAAGAAAGCCAAGAAAAGGGCAAAACCAGCAGAGAAGCAGAGCAAGAAAGCTAAAAAGAAGTCTAAAGCCAAAGTTGATGCTGGAGAAAAAGTTGATATAGAAATAAAAGCTGCAGAGATTGAAGAAAAGCAGGCAATACCTCAGGATTCTAAAGAAGATAAGCCCAAAAGGGTTGTTGTTAATGGTGTTTTCACTGATGAAGGCGTTTTGACAGAGGATTGTGATGCTGCCCGTGATCTGTGGAACCAGAGCTGTTATGGCAAGATAATTGATAATGGCAAAGTGCAGCTCTCTATGTATGAAGCGCTTTATCTTGTTGAGAAGGGGCGCTTAAAGGTGAGTGATAGGCGCAACAAGGAGCTTGATCTTGATGGTTTCATGAAAAAGGCCCGTAAAACGCAGCCAAACTTCTGGACAAGATATGCTGTCTACAAGGATATGCGCAACCGTGGCTATATTGTGAAGACTGCCCTCAAGTTTGGGGCTGATTTCAGAGTATATGACCGTGGCGTTAAACCTGGTGAAGACCATGCTCGTTGGGTTGTTTATCCTGTGCATGAGAGCAATGTGTTAACATGGCACGAGTTTGCTGCAAAGAACCGCGTTGCGCATTCCACAAAGAAGAGGCTGATGATTGGGATTGTGGATGAGGAGATGGATGTGACTTTCTACGAGATCAAGTGGATACGTCCTTGATTCCAAAAATATATATATACACTCTTTGCTTTTTTCTGTTTATGGATAACAGACAGCAGGTGCTAAGCTTTATTCGTCTTAGAGGCCCAACTCTGCCTGTGCATGTTTCAAAGCACATCAACACCTCAATTTTAATGGCTTCTGCGGTTATGTCTGAGCTTGTGTCAAGGGGGGAGTTGAAGATATCAAACCTCAAGGTTGGTGGTTCGCCATTATACTATATTAAAGGCCAGGAGCACCAGCTGCAGAAGTTCTCTGACAAGCTGAATGCAAAGGATAGGCAGACATACCAGCTGCTGAGTGAAAAAAAGATTTTAAGAGATAATGAGCTGCAGCCACTGCAACGTGTTTCGCTCAGGCAGATTAAGGACTTTGCGATACCTCTCAAGGTGAAGATTGGCGATAATACAGAGATCTTCTGGAAATGGCATATGCTCTCTGATTCAGATGCTGAGGCTTTGATCAAAGAGTCTCTGAGAGCTGGACGCAAGCTTGAGAGAGAGCTGCAACAACCTGCAAAACAACCTGAACCAGAAAAGGTGGAAGAACCTATAAGACAACCGATAAAGAGCGAACCTCAAGAACCAAGCAAGCCTAAACCAACACAGCAAAAACAAAGGGAAATTTCAAAAGAGCAGCACAAACCTGCTAAGAGGTTTGTTGACACAACCTCAAAAGACCAATTCCTAAAGAGGGTCTGGAATTACTTTTCAAAGAACAGGATTGAGGTGCTCGAGCAAGAGGTTGTGAGAAAAGGCTCTGAAGTTGATTTTGTGATAAGGCTGCCGAGTGCTGTAGGCTCATTGAAATATTACTGCAAGGCAAAAAGCAAGCAGCGCAGCAATGACACTGACCTGGCAGCAGCACTTGTACAGGCTCAGCAAAAGAATTTGCCTGTCATCTACTTAACAACAGGTGTGCTTACAAAGCGGGCAAAAGAGATGCTAAACAAGGAATTCAAAGCTGTTGTTGTTAAGACTATTGACTAAGATTTCATAACATTAAAATGGGAACTGATTTCAAAGGGTTGATTGAACCAAAGGAGGTAAGCTTTGAAGAGCTGGAAAATAAGATTCTTGTTGTTGATTCATTCAACGTACTCTATCAATTCCTTAGCTCAATCAGGCAGGCTGACGGAACTTTACTTTCAGATTCTCATGGTAATGTGACCAGCCATCTTGTGGGTTTGTTCAGTCGCACAGTGCGGCTGATGAGCTATCGTATAAAGCCTGTGTTTGTCTTTGATGGCAAAGCACCAAGACTAAAATCGAAAGAGCGAGAGAGACGTAAGGAGATAAAACAGGAGGCAAGGGCAAAGCTCGAGATTGCGAGGCAAGAAAAAGATATTGCAGCAATGCGCAAGTATGCTGCTCGCACCTCTAAACTTAGTGATGAGATGGTTGAGGAGGCAAAGAAGCTCATTGAATTGCTTGGCTGCCCTGTTGTGCTGGCCCTCAGTGAGGGAGAGGCGCAGGCGGCACACTTTGTGCGCAAAGGTGATGGTTTTGCTGTTGTGAGCCAGGATTATGACAGCCTGCTGTATGGAGCTCCACTGGTTGTGAGAAATCTCACATTAAGTTCGAGGAAAAAGCAAAGAGATCGGCTTTCATATGAGGCTATAAATCCAGAACTTGTGTCATTAGAGGACACCCTTAAGACTTTAAAGCTGAGCCAGGAACAGCTTATTGCACTGGCAATGCTAATTGGAACTGATTTTAATGTTGGGGGTATTAAGGGGATTGGGCCGAAGAAAGGCTACAAGCTTGTGCAGAAGCATGGTGATGATTTTGATGCGCTTTTTAGAGATGTCAAATGGGATGATTGTTTTGAGAACAGTTGGCAAGAGGTTTTTAAGCTCATAAAAAATATGCCCATACATGACAACTATAGGCTGAGCTGGCGATTGCCTGAGCATAGTGCGATAATCAAGTTGTTGTCAGAGGATCATGATTTTTCAGAAAGCAGGGTTG
>JAHWHA010000100.1 GCA_019323665.1 Candidatus Woesearchaeota archaeon
CATATGCTGGTTGCAGCAACTCAAAGTGCCTCCACCGACACGCACTACTTCAACCATGTTACCACACACATTACACCTGAATATTTGATCGAGTTGTATCATATATATCACCTGAATATCTCTTGGTACTATTGCCTTAAATTTGTTTCGCTAATATAAAATTTGTTCTTAACAATTAAATTAATATTTTAAAAAGAGTATATTACTTTAAAGTAGTAAAAATAGAAAGGTTTATATACTTACACATATCATTATCACTTGGAGGTGGTTGCTATGGGAGACCTTGAATCTGAGGTCAAGAGTTCAAAAAGCATTGAACATGAGGAAAAGGGCAAAAGGGCAATAAAAGATCCTAATTACCTGATAAAGGGTTTGTGATTTTTTGGAGTGATATAAGATGCACGAAGAAGATGATCAAAAGATTATACGCCAGCTCAAACAGAAGAAGAAGAGTTTTGAGGAACTGATAAATCAGAAGAAACTCAACAGATATGAACTTGATCGAGCTGTGCAAGATGAGTTATAAAAAGTTTTAAATGCATCACCAGGTTTGTTCTATTATGGATTATGAGCTGGAGCTTGGCCAGATTGCTGACAAGATCAAAAAGAGCAGATGCAGTTATGTTTGCATTCAGCTTCCAGATGGTCTAAAACCCAGAGCTGAAGAGCTTCAGAGGGAGCTGAAAGGAAAAACCAATGCCAGGCTTTCATTCTGGGCAGGGAGCTGTTTTGGGGCTTGCGACGTGCCTTTACATATTGGGAAGCTTGGTATTGGGCTGCTTATACAGTTTGGCCATAGTGAGTGGAAATGATTAGAGCGATAAGACTTGAGACAAATGAGACCATATCAAAGCTTAGGTTGAACCAATTCTATGCTGGTGAGATCGTATCTCCTGCCAGTGTTAAGTTGAATAGGCTCATGAGTGCCAAACTCCAGACACACAGTGCTCTTAAACCTGGTACAAAGGTTGCTGTACGAATTCTCAAGATAAAGCTGCCTGATACTGTTGAAGCTGAGATTGTTGATGAACCATATATTATTGAGGATAGCTGGCGTTTTTTGGTTGAGTCTGCTGTGCTTACAGCTCTTAAACCAAGGATGAGAAAGGCAGCTTCCATGATTAAAGATGCAGTGAGAGAAGGAAATCAGATAATTGTTAAGCATCATGCTGACTGTGATGGCTATGTTGCGGCAATTGCGCTTGAGCGTGCCATACTTGAGCTGGTGATGCCAAAGCACCGCAACTACTGGTCATTTTTTAAAAGAAACCCTTGCAGGTCACCGGTTTATGAATATATTGACGCTGTGAAGGACGTAACAGGGAGCTATGAGGCTATCATTGCAGGCAAACCCCCTCTAATCATCATTGTGGATAACGGGAGTTCTGAGCAGGATCTTTTTGGTATTATGAAGGCAAGGCTTTATGGTGCCAGAATCATAGTGGTTGATCATCACAAACCTTCAATGGTTAATGGCAAAGCAGTAGTTGCTGAGCATGTTGATGTTTTCATAAATCCTTATGTTGCAGGCGGCGATTCAAATCTCACAGCAGGTATGCTTGGAGTGGAGTTATCAAGATTTGTTCATAAGGGCCACGGTATTGAACACCTTGGTGCAGTCTCGGGTGTTGCTGACCGCTCACAAGGGGCTGAGTTCGAGAAATATATTCAGCTCGCTAAATCTGCAAGCTATGATGAGAAGCTGCTCAAATCTATTGCAGTGTGCATTGATTTTGAGGCTTTTCAGCTTGGTTATTCAACTTCGAAGCTGATTGATGACCTGCTTTTCAACACCCAAGATAGAGAGAATAAGCTGAAAATTATTGAAGAACACATCAGGGAAAGAGAAACTATGGTGATAAGTTCAGTGAAAAGCACAGATATAACAGAGCTTGACAAGAGGGTCATTGTGCGATTTGACACCTCTGTGCTGAAACGGGCAACATATCCCAGCCAGGGCAAAGCCACTGGCATGGTGTTTACCCATTTCAAAGGGTGCTATCAGAAGCCTGTTGTTGTGCTTGGGATTGGGGAGTCCTCAATAACTTTCAGGACTTCGCTGGAGGATTTTGACCTGAACCAGCTGATAGCTGAGCTCTGCAAAGAGCTGCCTGATGCTGGTGTTGAGGGCGGCGGCCATGAGGTAGCAGGCACACTCCATTTCAACCGCGCTTCAAAGCAGGCAGTGCTTGAGTACATTGGGAATTATTTAAGAAGGTAAATTAGGATTATAAGATGAGCGCAATAGGTTATTTTACTGCATTATTGGTGTGTTGGTTGGGCGTTTTTGCAGGCGGAGCCCTTGCAATGATAGCACCTGAGGAACTTGAATCAGGAAAAAAGTATCATCTGATTGTGCAGCGAGTTGTTCTCTGCCTTATGGCTGCAGTTCTTGTGCTTGTTGAATTCAATTGGTATTTTGCAGCTGTGGCGCTAACTATTCTTTATTTATTTTCTAGCACCACAAAAATCCGGGATTGGATTGCGCACAATTCAGAACATCTTTACTGGGCGATGTCAATTGCTCTCATATTTAGTTTCGGCAACACCAGCCTCATGCTCGCAGAAGCATCTTTGATCTTGGTGTTCAGCTTTACCACAGCCACTCTTGCTTCAGAAGCTTTTGTTGAGCAAGGTTGGATTTCTGTTGCCAATAATCTACTAAAAAAATTTTTTGCATTCCCATTACTTGGGACTATCCTCTACCTAGTAAGCCAATTATTTTATCAATAAGGCTTGTAAAGAAGATATCAATTTTTCCGAGAAGGGTAATGTTCTCAAGCTCAATATTTATGCGCTCCCTTGTTGAATACTCTTTTCCGCGGTCATCAAACCATTTTACAATTATCTCAACTGTGTTGTTTTTCTGCCTGAGTTGGTTGCCAGCAAAACTCAGCACTATCTCCTGATCAGCTGTGAGCTTCTGGTAGTTGTGCATGCTCTGAAGATCTCCTTTGAGTTGGACACTTACTCTATCGGGTATTGAGGTTGAATTGTGGTGCAGCATAATCCTCAGCTGCGATTTATCTTTGTAGGAGATGCTATTTGGATACTCAATTTGTTCAATCACAATCTTTGGAGTGTCAAGAACCTCGAAGCTCAGCATCTCCATTTTGCTGACATAACTGTTTTTCACACTCACAGGCACTTCAACACTGCCTGATGCTTCAGGCTTGAAGATGAATTTGAGAGCTTTTTCTCTCGCTATACCCAGATCAGCACGTTGGCACTCATCAACAAAACATACTTGAAGCTCCCTCAGCATCACATTACCCAAGTTGGTTATTGAGCAGTTGATATAAGCCTCTTCATATTCGTAAAGCTGCTCCTTGTCTTGCCGGCAATTAATCTCAATGTTTCTTGAATAAACACTCTGTTGCTCTTCCTCAAGCTCTGAGAGCAATGCCTCGATATCAGCTTTAGAATAAACCCTATACTCTGAGCTTGCCTTGAATTCTGTCTCAGCCACATAACCCCTTGTTGAACTCACTCCAAGAGGGAAGGTGTAAATATAGCGGCTGCTTAGGGTGCTGTCAACCTTGACAATCCAGAATGCTGATTTTTGGGTATTTGAAGCAAGCAGAAGTGATCTCTCTTGGCTACCCTCAATCTGTAAGCTTTGCGTGTCTGAAATTTGCATTGTTGTGGCAATGTAATAGCTGTTTGGATTATACACAGTAGCCTTGATGAGGTTGTATGAACCAAATCCAGTCTTTCTCATTAAAGGTTCAACTTCAATCTCAAGCAGCTGTTCTCCTCTGGTGGTGCTTGAAATCATCTCTGTCTCAATCCCAATTTTCTTTGCCCTTACCCCCACATTATAACCTACCCATCGTGTCATTGTTGTTGTCTCATTTGAATCTGCAGTGGTGCGTAGCACAACATGTGTTGGATCAACAAACCCAAACTGGTTATAGGTAACATCAAAGGGAATCCAGCCGTAGCCAGGATAGTAAAGTTCTGCCCAACCATGGGGCTGCCAGTCGTTCAGGCCTTGATAGTTTGTATAAGCAACACCGCTCACATACCTCGCTGGTATGCCCAGGCTGCGCGCCAGCGCCATAAACAGAGACGTAATCTCATCGCACACTCCATACCTGTTTTCTAGCACCCAAGAAGCTGGGTTTGAAACAGATGCTGTCAATGTATTCATGTTGTATTCAACATTCTCCCTGACCCAGTTGAAAAGCGCGAATGTAACCTCATTTAGATCACTCTTGCCTGCAGCAATCTCAGAAGCCACCTCAACTATCTTCTCATCATCAGAATCAATATTGGGTGTTTTGTGGCTGTACTCCTGGATTGAAGGCTCAATGTTCTGGAGAGGAAATTTAATACGTTTATCCACTTGAACCAGCCTGTTGCTGACTTTAACACGACTATCTACTGCAGCCTTGAGCACTTGCTCTGCAGGCTTGTCCCATTCAAATACAATCATATCTTCATCTTGTTTAGCGGCGGGTGATATCTCTTCATCCAGGAGTTTCTGCTGCGCTGTGTTACGCGGCCAAAGTGTCTCCTCCAGCTGTACTTGTTCTAGTTTGTAGTCTGATGCTTTTGGTGTAATCTCCAAATCCACATATACCTTTACATCCATAACAATATCTGACTTGTGATGCCAGAGCTGCTCTGCGTATACAGTTGGTATTAGAAGTAACACTAACACAGAACCCAGTAACAACCTCTTTTTCATATTTGATTCCAATTTCTCGTTATATTTAATTCTTATGATTTATTGAAAAACTTGGTGACGACCACCTGGCCAGACGAGGCAGACCGTGTTCCATTATGGATATCTTGAAGACAATTGATAGTAGGGGGTTGCGGTCTGACGAGTAGGGCTTTTACGACTATTTGGAGTAAAAGAGCGTCTGGGCCTGGGTGGTGGTCGTCGCCAACAAGTTATTGGAAAAAACAGACATACAATCCAAAAACCAAAAAGCTGAAAATCTTATTTGAGGCTATGGGGATTTTCAAAGATATGCTCAAGTCTGATGAGACTTTGTTCAAAAATGCCGTTGCGCTTGATTATGATTATCTGCCAAAACTTGTGCCTTATAGGGAGCAGGAGCAGTTCAGGATCGCATCATGCATCAAGCCTCTTTTCCAGAAGCGCAATGGGAAGAATCTAATCATACATGGCAAGCCTGGTGTTGGCAAGACAGTTGCGTGCAGGCATGTTCTGCGTGAGCTTGAAGATGAAACCGAGGAGATTATACCTATTTATGTAAACTGTTGGCAGAACAACACCAGCTTTAAAATTGCCACTGAAATGTGCGATGCTCTCAACTACAGGTTGACTCACAACAAGAAGACAGACGAGCTGCTTGATATTGTTGTGAAGATGCTCAACCGCAAGTCAGCTGTGCTCGTTTTTGATGAGATTGACAAAGTTGGCAATTATGATTTTCTTTATTACCTGCTTGAGGGTGTTTACAGGAAATGTATAATACTGATAACCAACCACAGGGAATGGTTCATCAGCCTGGATGACCGCATCCGCTCAAGGCTGTTGCCTGAGCTTTTTGAATTCAGGCCTTATGATTTGAAAGAGACAAAAGGGATACTTAAGCAGCGCACTGATGCCGCTTTTTTCCCTGGAGTTTTTGAGCAGGATGCGCTTGAGCTTGTGGCTAAGAAGGGCCATGAGCTGCAGGATGTGAGGACTGGCTTGTATCTGTTGAGGGAATCTGCCAACATTGCTGAGGAGAATGGCTCTAAAAAAGTGAATGCAGAGTGCGTCAATAAAGCTGTATCAAAGCTGGATGATTTCAAGATCAAGAAAAGCACAGACCTTGATGAGGAATCAAGAAAGATACTGGCAATAGTGAAAGAGAATTCTGGCAAGAAGATAGGTGAGCTTTTCAAGCTCTACCAGGAGCAGAAGGGAGAGCTTGTCTACAAGTCTTTCCAGCGGAAGATAGCCACTCTAGAAAAAGGGAGGTATATCTCAGTAGACAAGGTTACAGGGGGAAAAGAGGGCAGCACCTCAATCATAAAATATTCACAGATGCCCAAGCTAACTGATTTTTGAGTATTTCTATTAGTTAAAAATTGTTAGTTCAGAATTAGAATTCTATCTCAAACTCATCAAACTCGTTTGTTGGCTCACTGTAGCTTTCTTTTACTTCATCAACTCTCGCAACAAACGAGCCGCGTTTGCATTCCAACACAAACTTATCAATATTTTTATCATTACCCTCTGCCACAACTTCAACTCTGCCATCTGGCAGATTTTTCACATAACCTTTGATGTCAAACTGGCTTGCTAGTCTTCGAGTCTTTGCTCGGTAACCAACACCCTGGACACGGCCCTTGACAATAAGATGGACGCGTTTCATAACATACACAAGTGATTTCACATATATAAAATTGTCGGACAACTCTTAAAACCACATTCAAATAATCCACTCCCCACTGGACATATGCGAGTGAGCTATTTAAGCAAACCAGATCATTGTATATCCTAAGAGGTGATTGGCATGGATCTATATATGAGGAATATACAAGAGCTCTTCTTCGAGCAGATGAAACTGAACACATTGAAACGGTGCGGTGACCGAAATGGATGACAACATCTATTCCCAAGAGAACTTGGAAGAGCTTTTTGATGAGGATAATTTGAGCTCAGAGGAGTATGGGTTTATGCTGGGGTATATTGATGCGGCTTGATATTGAGTATATTGATTGGTCCAAATACCAAAAGCTCTGTGATTTTATCAATCTGCATTATTTTCAGCAGTCTGTGCGCAGAAAAAATATTTCATAACCTTTTTAAATAGTTGTTGCCTTCCTTTATGTATGAATACACTCACCAAAGAAGAGGTTTCTGTTAACAAAGTCAGGCTTCTCCAAGATGTCAAGCTAGGCGCAGTATTTGTTTATCCAACTGACACTATATATGGGATAGGGTGCAGCGCTCTTGACTCAAAGGCTGTGCAGAAGGTGCGCAAGATGAAGAAGCGCCAGTTTATGCCTTTCTCTGTGCTCGTGCCCTCAAAAGATTGGATCAAGGAAAATTGCATAGTCACTGAGGAAGCGGAGCAGTGGCTTAAGAAGCTGCCAGGCCCTTACACATTGATTCTCAAATTGAAAAACAAAAATGCAATAGTGCCAGAAGTCAACAACAACCTACGCACTGTAGGTGTGAGAATTCCAAAACATTGGTTCAGCGATTTTGTTGAGGAGTTGGAGATCCCCATATTGACAACAAGCGCAAATGTGAAGGGTGGTGATTTTATGACCGAGCTTGAAGACCTTGACACAGCGATTAAGTCCCATCTTGATTTTATTGTTTATGAAGGTCCTAAAAGAGGAAAGCCTTCAACATTAGTTGATCTTTCCAAAAAAGAGCCTAAACTCACAGAAAGGTAAGCTTATTCCTGCTCAAATTTGGCAATAGATTTTTATATTCTTCATAGTTAATAACATTCATGAAGATACTTGCATTCGGCGATATCCACGGTGATTCCAGGCTAGCTAAAAAACTGGCTGAGAAGGCTGAGCGTGAAAAGGTTGACTTGGTTGTTATATGCGGTGATATCACTTTTCAAGACTATTCCACGCAAGAGCTAATTGGGCCTTTTGTCAAAAAGAAGAAGAAAGTGCTGCTTGTCCCAGGCAACCATGAGAGTGTTGCCACAGCGGATTTCTTGGCAAATCTGTATGGTGTGAAAAACCTTCACGGCTACTCTGTGATGAGCGGTGATGTTGGCTTATTCGGAGCCGGCGGAGCGAATATTGGTATACACCAGCTTGACGAGAAAGAGATTTTTGAGCTGCTCACAAAAAGTTATAAGGGAATCAAGGGCGCAAAAAAGAAGATTATGGTATCACATGTGCATCCCTCAGGTTCAATGATGGAGAAACTCACTCAGTTTTTTCCAGGCTCTGAAGGTGTGAGGAAAGCGGTTGAAGAGTTAAAACCAGATATTCTGCTTTGTTCTCATGTGCATGAGGCTGAGGGTCTAGAGGAGAAGATAGGCAAGACAAAAGTGATAAATGTTGGTAAAGAAGGAAAGATAATTGAGGTGTGATTTAAAGTATTCAAAAAGATTTTTAAAGAATAAATTCTTCAAATTTATTATGGACTGCAAAAGCTTATTAAAACCATCTAGCTGGAAGATTTTTATTTTTCTAATACTATTTGTTACCACATTAATTGAAAGCAGCGTAATAGCAACTGGGGGTAGAGGCCCTTGTGGGGATGGTGTTTTAATGACAAAAAAATCTCTAATACTTCTTGCCCCTTTCTCACAAAATATTTATGGATTATTTTGTAACAGAATTGTTTACTTTGCTGTTTATATGCCATACTGGTATTTAATCTCATGTCTTATTCTGCTTTTGTACAAAAATATGAAAAAAGAAAAGTCTACCCCTTAATACTAATTAAAGGCCTCACTCTCACAACTTTTTTTGCGAGGCCTGAGTTGTGCATCACATCCACAACCTGGTCAACTGCCTTGTATGCTCCAGGCGCCTCTTCTGCAATTCCCTTTAGGCTGTGGCCCTTGATGATAATGCCTTGCTCCTCAAGTTTTCTGATTATATCATTGCCGCGCCATTTGCCAATAGCCTGGTTTCTTGACATCACACGGCCAGCACCATGGCATGCGCTGCCAAATGACTCCTGCATCCCTATCTCAGTGCCATGCAGTATGTAAGAATATGTACCCATTGTGCCACCTACAAGCACTGGCTGCCCTATTGCACGATAAGCAGCGGGCACCTCATCCCTATTAGGACCAAATGCTCTTGTTGCGCCTTTCCTGTGCACCATCAGTTTCATCATTTTGCCATTGACACTGTGCTTCTCAACCTTTACATTGTTGTGGCCGATTTCATAGAATGTTTCAATTTCTTCTGGCTTAACATTCATGGTTTTGAAAGCCTTTCTCAC
>JAHWHA010000101.1 GCA_019323665.1 Candidatus Woesearchaeota archaeon
ACAGACTTTTGGGAGATACCGACGAGGCACTCGTGTCAATTAGCACTTACAACAGTCAGCAACTTGCTGTGGCTGATACAATTGACTTGAGGAATCATCTTGATGACGCAAAGAATGAGATCCAGAAGGTAAGAAGAGATTTGCATAACATCCAGTTCCTCAATTTGGATCCTAATGAAGAAATGGCAGAGAGAGAGAAAATAAGAGGAATTCTTAAAGAGATTGAGGATACAACAATAGTGTCAATTGAGGTTTATAATGAGGCGCAGTATACCACATATCCGCTTGACACAGAGGTGGAAAGGCTTGCCCGAGAGTATATCGAGGCAAAGGGTGTTGAATTAAGTGAACGTTACCTTAAGGATTATATTGAAGACGCAAAAGATGCCCAGACTGAGATCACAGTATCTACCAGAACATGGAGTGTTGAGCTCGAGTATCTCTCAGGTGTAAAGGAATTCATAACTCTTGTTGAGAAGAGTGTTTATAATCTGCCTTTAGGAAAAGATTATTCTCTAGTGGAGTTCATCCCAAAGGAGGTTGCAGCAACAATTTCTGATGTTGAGTTTTTGAATCTCAATACAGTTATAAAATCTGATCCTATTGTTAAAGTGAGTTTAGATTCTGATAACAGGAGTATATATTACATCAAGAAGGAGGTAAAACTTGACGATGTTGACGGGACGCAGTTGCTCCTTATGCCCAGCGAATCTGGAGAGGATGAAAGAAGGGATAGGATAACTGGATTTGCAGTGCTAGATATTTTTAAATCAGACAACCTAAAGCCCAGTCTGTTGATTTTTGTGCTTGTTTTTGGGGCTCTTGCGGGTGTTTACATACTTCACAGACAGGAGGTGATAAGACTTCCTGATATTGGAAAACTTGAGCCAATCAGGGACAAGTTGCAGAACCGACAGAGCATGAAAAGGATTGAAGAGCTAACTGAAGCTGCACAGCTGATGCTTGAGAAAAACAAGTTAAGAGACGCTCAGCTAGCCTATGGAGAGCTCAACCTTCTGTATAGGGAATTGCCAGCAAATTGCAGGGCTTCTGTTTATGATGAACTTGCGATGCTCGGAGAGAAGCTTGACATTGCACATATTTACACTATGATTAATGAGGCGAATAACTACGTTCGCTTAAATGACATTGACAAGGCAGCAGAGTGCTACAAATCAATCAATGCAGTATATTCTCAGCTCAAACCTGAGAAGAAGAGGCTTATCTACAATAAGTTAGGGCTGCTTGTGGAATTGTTGAGAAGAGTGAAGAATTAAAAATGGGTACTTGTGACAAAGTATTGAGAATTGCAGCTGGATTACTGGTCTTTATGAGTTTTATCAGCATTTGCAATGCTGATCAGATCATTACCAGCAATTATGTGATAGAACCAGGAAGCATCTACGATATAATGAAAGTGGATAGCTTCAGTGAAAAAACCATCAGCTTTTCCAACATAGGAACAACTCCAATCAGGTTTGGTTTATCTTTAAGAGGCAATATCTCAGAATTGGTTAGGTTTGACAAGGAACGGCTAACCATACAACCAGGTTCCACTGAATACCTAAAGACAACTGTATTTGCCTCAGAAGAGGGTGAGTACAATGGGAGTATTGAGATTGGTGAAATTGAAGTAAGCATACCTTATCACATTAAAGTATATGACCCTGATAAGCTGCCAGTGAGCGCCTTGTATATTGAAATTGATTCAACCGAAGAAAGTGTGAATCAGGGAGATGTTTTTAGATACCGGGTGAATATCTACAATCTGCTTGTGGAAAAAAAATACAATGCCACTCTGGATTACACAATTAGCAGCTCTGTTAATGGAACTGAGAAAAAGATATATGAAGAGCATGAGGAGGTGGAGGTGCGCACATCCGACTCGCTTCTTAGGGAATTCAAGATTGAAAGCAATATGAGCATTGGAACTTATGTTCTGAAAGTTGATGCACAGTATCTTAACCTAACCTCTTCAGCATCCAATGTTTTTTTTGTTACCTTACCTTATTATAGTGTCACCTTCCTTGGAGTAGAGATTTGGCAATACGCACTTTTCTTAGTTATGTCAATGTTATTTTATTGGGGGTTCAAGTTTTATCGCAAGAAACAAGAATCAAAAAAGAGGTATCATACAAAAACTGAGCTTAAGCTGCTGCCAAAACCTGGACCAAGGAGTGCGTATATCGGAAAGATTGCTGAGAGTGAGCACAAAACCTATCTTGACCTTGACAAATTGACAACACACACTATTGTGGCTGGTTCAACAGGTGGTGGCAAGACCGTTGCTGCACAGGACATTGTTGAGGAGGCTCTGCTTAAAGGGGTTGCTGTTGTGGTGTTTGATCCGACTGCCCAATGGTCGGGCATGTTGAGGAAATGCGACAATCAGCGTATGCTTGGCTTGTTCCCAAATTTTGGCATGAAAGCCAGTGATGCCAAGGCATTCAACGGAAATGTACGCGCAATAACAGATGCAAGGGAGATTATTGACATCCGGAAGTATCTCAAGCCTGGAGAGATTCAGATTTTCACTGTTAACAAACTTGACCCAAAGGATATTGATGTTTTTGTGGCAAACACTGTAGCTGAGGTTTTCCATGCAAATTTCCCAGAGGAACAGCAACTCAAGTATATGATTGTTTATGATGAGGTGCACCGGCTGCTGCCAAAGTTTGGCGGCTCTGGCCAAGGTTTCATCCAGATTGAACGAGCGTGTCGTGAGTTCCGTAAGTGGGGGATTGGTGTTTTGCTGATTTCACAGGTGCTTGCTGATTTTGTGGGTCAGATTAAGGCGAATATTAACACAGAAATCCAGATGAGGACAAGGGATGAAGGCGACTTGAAGAGAATTGCCACTAAATATTCTGAGGATTTGCTTAGATCATTGGTTAAGTCTTCGGTTGGGACTGGTATGGTCCAGAACTCTGCCTACAACCGTGGTTTGCCTTATTTTGTGGCATTCAGGCCGATGCTGCACTCGATAAAGCGTCTCAGTGATGAGGAGCTCGAACAATACAATAAGTACAATGAGAAAATTGATGATTATGAGTACCAGTTAGAACAGCTGGAGCAAGAGAAACAAGATGTATTTGACTTGCGGCTTGAGCTGAAACTCGCTTTGGATAAGCTAAAGTCAGGCTCTTTCAATATGGTTGAGATTTATCTTGAGGGTCTGGATACAAGGTTAAAGGGAGAGTGGAAGAAACTTGGCAAGACCCCAAAGAAGAGGGAGCTTGTGCTTATAAAAGAGGAGATTCTTGAGGATGAGATGAAAAAAGCCCAAGAGGCCAGGAAAAAATTTATGGAGGACGAAAACAAAACAGCTGAGAAGAGCAAGCAGACTGAAATTTTATTGTTTAAGAAGATTTTTACACCACTCACATTTGATAATGGTGCCATGATTTCTACTCTGCAGGAGCTCACTGATGCCCTGAGGAGCATGGATGACGAGATATTTGAAAATCATGTGAACAGCAACAAGAATGATATCTATGCATGGCTAAATGAGAGTGTGAAAGATGATGAGCTGACAAAAGGAGCAAAACTATTTACCTCAAGGATAGAGTTGCTTAGCTTTTTAGAAAAGGAGAAAACCAAGAAGAGGAAAGTTGCTGAAGCTGAGGCAAAAAAGGAAGGTGTAGGAAAAGCAGATAAGGGGAAA
>JAHWHA010000102.1 GCA_019323665.1 Candidatus Woesearchaeota archaeon
ATCAATAGTTGCAGGTTTTGCAGCAATCATATTTTTTGTGATTACCTATCTAAACAGATCAGTATTATGCGATCTGGATTGTCTTCTTAGGAATCAGGTGACATATGCGTTAATATTTGCTGCACTTGCAGGCGCATTTGTCGGGAGCCTCACATACTACCTGATATCTGAAAAATACGAAAAAAGGCTCGGAAAAATCCAGAGCAATTCAAAAGCAAGCCTGAAATTCCTGGATCCAGACCAGAAGGCACTTATCACAGAGCTAATCAAGGCAGGCGGCACAACCACCCAGAATAACCTTGTGCAATCAACACCATTATCCAGGGTCAAGGTCTCGCGAGTACTTAAGGAACTTGAGGCAAAGCAAGTTGTCAAACGCTCCAAAAAAGGGATGACAAAGAGGGTGGAACTTCCAGAAGACCTAAAAACAATATTTATAAACTGATTTCAGTTTCTGATACAAAAATTCAAGGGCTGTAACAATATATGTAACAGAAATGGGAAACACAAGAACATTTATAGGGAAAGCCAAACTCAGTTTGGCCATATTGATATTTTTAATCTCTGCAGTTGCAGTAATAATCCCTGCATATGCTGAAGAAAACCAATTTCCAGAGGTATGCGAGCTGCGAAGTGATGTCAATATTTTCTATGGCTCCACATGCCCTCACTGCCATGAGGAATTGGAATGGTTAAAGCAGGTGGAAACCTGGTATCCTGAGCTTGAATTCAATTACTATGAAGTGTGGGAAAACGAGGCCAACAGGCCATTGGCTGAGAAATTTGCAGAATACTACAACTCATCATCATCTGGTGTTCCAAGAACTTATATCAGGAACAAAGCATTCATAGGCTTTGACCCTGGTGAAGGCGAGCTGCAGTACAGTGATAGCTATAAAGCATATATAGGCTATCGTAATCTTATCGAAACAGAGATCCATGAGCTTGCACATGAGTTGGGTGCAAAACACACGTGCGAGGACCCGAACGGGAGTAATGGTGAGTCAAAATTCAATCCAGCCTGGGTCTTCTTAATCCCTCTCTTTTATATTGCCACTTATCTTGCACTAAAAAGGAGAATAGAGGCAAAAGCGCAGTCAAAGCGATACTGGATGAGCGGGTTTGCAGCCTCATTAATTATCAGCTTCTTTGTATTTATATTGCTTGTGCCAGAAGCAACCATCACAAGCTATGCACAAAAACTGCCTTTCCCTCTCTTTGTAATAGTTATTGCACTTGCAGACGGCTTTAATCCATGCGCCTTCACAGTGCTCTTCATACTCCTATCACTGCTCACATACACCAAGCGCAAGAGAGACATGACACTAATCGGCTCAATCTTCATAATAACATCAGCAATAATGTACTTTATCTTCATAATGCTCATGATAGCAGTGGGTGCAGTGTTCATTGAGAAATTTGGTGAGATCATTTTGAAAATTTTAGGAATGGCGGTGCTCGTGGCGGGGGCAATCAACCTTAAGGACTATCTCTTCTTTAGGAAAGGAGTTTCATTAACAATGTCTGATGAGGAAAAGATGAAGGTCACAAAAAAGGCATCTAAAATTGTGAAATCACTGAGCAGAGATGCAAGCAGCAAGACAAGACTTTGGGCAATTGGTGCCACAATACTGCTTGCTATTGGAGTAAATATTGTGGAGCTGGGGTGCACTGCGATACTGCCAACAGTCTACATGACAAGTCTGCTCTCCAAATCAGGGGTGCACATAGGAGCTGCACATGTGTTCTGGACATCAATCTATGCCCTCATCTACATACTCCCCCTTTTTGCCATTCTTTTCAACTTCATCTTCACATTCAAATCAGGGCGAGTCTCAGAAGAGCAGGGCAGAACCCTCAAATTGGTGGCAGGGCTCTTTATGGTAATCTGCGGATTAATAATGATATTAAAACCAAGTCTGCTAATGCTTGGCTAGAGGTGATAAAATGGTGAAACAGGTGTTTGAGGATTGTTACATAGATACAAAGGATAACATTTCTGAGATAGGCTTCAATGATGATGAGAAATCCATGAAGACAATCAATAATATCATATTCTTTGAGTTCCTGGTAAAACTTGGGGATATAGTAAATAGAGGTGACAAGCTCATTGCAGTGGAGTCAATGAAGGGTACAGGTGAGCTGATCAGCAAGATTCGAGGAGAGGTTATTGAGGTGAACAAGGCTGTTGAGGAGAATCCAGAGCTTCTCAAAGGTGATCCAACACAATCTTTGTTGAGGATAAGAAGGGAGGGCTAAAATGACATATTCAGATATGAACAAAAACACGACTGAATATATGAAAAACATGTTCCAAGAAGATGCTGAGAAGATGCAGGCTTTTAAGCATTTTCTACAGAGCGTTGAAGCAGGCAGTCTCGACTTGAAAACAAAAGAGCTCATAATCATTGGATTGGCACTCAAATCACAATGCTCATATTGCATCAGTCTACATGTCAAAAAGGCTCTTGATGCAGGCGCAACAAAACAGGAGATTGTCGAAACTATTTGGCTGGCAGCAATGATGGGTGGTGGGCCTGTGTTCATGTATGGCCAAGAGGCGTTGAATGCTGTTGAAGAGTTTTCAAAATAACTAATCAATATTGGTAAACAAAAAATGCGAGTGGTAATTGTTGGTGGAGGAGCTGCAGGCGTAACAGTGGCATCTGAACTCCGCAAGGTTGACAAAGATGTAGATATTACAATACTTGAAAAATCAGATCAATACACCTATTCAGCATGTTCATTACCCTATGTGATCTCAGGCGAGATCCAAGATATGGATTCCATAACAACATTTGATAAGCACTTCTTTGATTCAAACAACATCAAGTTCCTCATGAAAGCAGAGGCAGCTTCCATTGATAGGAACTCAAAAAAGCTGAAGTACCTCAAAAATGGCAAAGAAGAAGAACTTAGCTATGATTACCTTGTGCTTGCCACTGGCAGCAAACCTCTTATTCCCAATATCAATGGTCTGGAGAAAGTAAAATATTACACCCTCAAAACCAAGCAGGATGCGATGGCTATTATGCATCAGCTTGACAAAACCAAGAACGCAGTGATTATCGGAGGCGGGATGATTGGAGTTGAGCTTGCTGCAGCATTATCAAGCAGAAACATTAAGACAACAATCGCAGAAGCCCAGAAACAGATCCTCAGCGCAATGCTCGACCCAAGTATGAGCCAGATAGTAGAAAGATATCTCGTAGATAAGGGAGTAGCAATCATTACAGACCTTAAGGCACCACAGGTTATTGAAAATAAGGTTATCGCAGATACCTCAACTGTACCCTTTGATTTTCTTGCAGTTGCCTGTGGATTCCAGCCAGAAGTTACCCTTGCGAAGCAAGCTGGACTTGAGGTTGAGAGGGGCATTAAAGTGCGCTCAACACAGCAGACTAGTGATGAGGTAATCTTTGCATGCGGTGACTGCGTTGAAGTGCACCAATGCGCATGGCTTGCCACAAACGCAGTACAGCAGGCAAGAGTGGTTGCGCAAAACATCCTTGGCAACTGGACTGAGCTGCCAGAGATGCTCAACACAATGGTCTCACATATCGGAGGGCTGATAATTGCCTCAACAGGATCTACATCGCCACAGCTAGAGGCATCGGGCAAAAAACCAATAAGCAGCCTCTATACTGGCGAGACAAGGGCAGAATACTGCCCGAAAGCGAAGAAGATGACTGTTAATCTTATAGCAATAGGCACAAAGCTCAGGGGATGCCAGATAATCAGCCAAGAGGAGGTTGTTGGCAGGATAAACTGGGCAGCGCTCGCCATCCAGCACGGGCTTGAGGTAAACCAATTGGCAAATGCAGAATCAGCATATAATCCAGTTGCATCAGCCATGTATGATCCACTGATTGTTGCAGCACAAATACTCCAGAAAAAGCTCCTTAAAGCAGATGAATTCTTATAATAACCAGATAAAAGTAGGATCATTCTCAAGGAAGAGATATGTTCAACTCAGGGATTCTTTGAAGGCAAACAACATCCATACTGTGTGTATTGAGGCCAACTGCCCTAATAGATATGAATGCTTCTCAAATGGTACAGCAACATTTATGATACTTGGAAATGTATGCACAAGGAACTGCAAGTACTGTAATGTTTCAAAAGGGAGTCCAATTAACATCGAGAATGAGTTAAGAAGAGTTGCACAGTTTGTTAAAACACTAGGACTAAATTATGTAGTCATCACTTCTGTCACAAGAGATGATTTGGAGGATGGGGGAGCATCAAAGTTTGTGGAATGTGTCAAGGCAATTAGACAACAGAATCCACAAACAAAGATTGAGCTTCTGATACATGACCTCAACGGCAACTGGGAGGCACTGAATACAATAGTTGATTTAGGGGTTGACGTGCTCAACCACAATATTGAGGTTGTTGAGAATTTGTTTCAAGAAATGAGGCCTAGGGCAAGCTGTGAAAGATCATTGGAATTGTTGAAAAAAGTTAAACAGCTGAACCCAAACCAGAAAACGAAATCAGGATTGATGGTTGGGTTGGGAGAGACAACAGATGAAATAAAGCAGACAATTGATGATTTGAGAGAATCAAAGTGTAATTACCTTTCAATTGGCCAATACTTGGCTCCCAGTGAAAACCATGCCCAAGTTTTAAAGCATTATTCTGAAGAAGAGTTTGAGGAATTTCAGCAATATGCACTGAAACAAGGATTTGAGCATGTTGAAGCTGGAGCTTTGGTGAGGAGCTCTTATCATGCTCATAACTACCCAACCATTCAGAAATCAAAAAGAGCTGGCGACTTTTACCCACATTGGAGGCAAATGCAGCTACTCAGATGGCCACAGACGAAGCTATTTTAACAGCCAGGGCTGAAAACAAGGTGCCAAACACACTCCGCTTCTGCAAATGGAAGCCAAGGGCAGTCTCTATTGGCTATTTCCAATCAGCAGAAAA
>JAHWHA010000103.1 GCA_019323665.1 Candidatus Woesearchaeota archaeon
AACAACATGGTATCCTGGCTCTACAAGAAAGGCATCAAAGGTGCTGAAATAATTGCATGCAACACAGATGTCCAGCATCTTAATATATCAGAAGCTGACCGCAAATTCGTTCTCGGAAGAGATTTAACCAAAGGCCTTGGCTGTGGTGGCTTTCCTGAAAAGGGAGCAGAGGCAGCAAAGGAGGCAATAAACGAAATCAAGGATGTTCTCAAAGGCAGTGACCTTGTATTAATATGCGCGGGAATGGGAGGTGGCACTGGCACAGGGGCAGCACCAGTAATAGCTAAAGCTGCACGAGATGCAGGTGCAATTGTGCTAGGCACAGTCACAATGCCTTTCAAGATTGAAAGAGCACGTGTTGACAAAGCTGAGTTTGGTTTGCAGCAGCTCAGGCAAGTCTCAGACACAGTGATTGTGATTGACAACAACCGCTTGGTGAGCATTGCAGGTAACCTGCCTGTGCAGCAAGCATTTGCCGTGGCAAACGAGCTTGTGAGTACAATGATCAAAGGAATAGTGGAAACAATTGCAGTGCCAAGTCTTGTCAACCTAGACTATGCAGATGTGAAGGCAATAATGAGCAACGGAGGAGTTGCAGCCATTGGAGTTGGAGCATCTGATACAAACAACAGGGTTGAAGAGGCTGTCAATGGTGCATTGAGCAATCCACTACTTGACATCAGCTACAAGGGAGCAACAGGAGCTCTTATCCACATTATTGGAGGCCCTGACATGACACTTGACGAAATCAACAGGGCAGGCGAGCTTGTGACAGAATCATTGGATGATGATGCAAATGTTATCTGGGGAGCAAGGATCCAGGAAAACATGAAAGGCAAGATGACAGTGATGACCATAATCACAGGAGTCAAGTCACCATGGATACTTGGCAGAGTTGAGGAACGCAGAGTAAGCCCCCAGGTTCAAGAGATCTCAGATGAGCTAGGCATCGAGATTGTGAGGTGATGATCAGAGAGTGATTTCTCTATGCCTTCATTTTTAACCACCCCCAACAACAAGAAATGAAGGCCCTGGTCTTCATTGCAGCTCGTCTGCAATGAAGATTTTTTTTCTTTTATTTTTGTTAAACAACTGGATTGTTCTATTGGTATATTGGTTAGCGGCCACAACCATTGTTGCGTCATTACTTTTAATTTTTAAAATACCATAACTTTTATATATAAATCCCCAAATACCTATAGAAGCTAAAAGAAAGGTGTTAAAATGACAACAAAACAAGTCCATATAAGTTCAGTGAAAAAAGGCAACTATATCCTGATGGATGGGGTTGCCAGCACAGTGGTTGATATTCAGGTCTCAAGACCAGGAAAACATGGACATGCCAAATACAGAGTGTCAGCAGTCGGAATACTTGACAACAAGAAGCGTGTTGTGGTTATGCCAGGCCATGATTCAGTTGATGTCCCCATAATTGACAAGCGCGTTGCACAGGTGCTTTCAATACATGGTGAGATGGCGACTGTGATGGATTCAGAAAGCTATGAGACTTTTGATATGGCAATCCCAGAGGAGCTCAAGCAAAGCGTGGTTGCAGGAGCATCAGTGCTTTACTGGGTGATTATGGGTGAGAAAATAATGAAACAAGTCCGAGGTTCATAATGGCAACATTTCCAGAAGCTAATATTAGGCTTTTCAAGAATGTGTTTGTCTGCCGCAAGTGCAAAACAGTAGTTAGGGCTCCCATAATGAAAGTGCTCGCAAAGAGAGTTAAGTGCAGGCGCTGCGGAAGCCACGAGCTTAGACCTAAGCGCAAGAAGTGAGCGCTCCATCAAAAAAGAGGCAATAGATAATGGATGTTTTCCAATATATTTTACAGTATAAAACCCTAATATTCTACCTCCTCGTACTTCTCTTTGTTTTCCTCAACAGGAAGAGGTTTGAGATGTATGCAAAGGTGTTTGCCCTTTACAGAACCAAAATCGGTTTAAAACTCATGAAAAAGGTTGGCAAACAGCATCGGGAGCTTGTCAAAATCCTGGGTTATTGCGGCATAGGGATAGCCTTTATTGGCATGATATTCATTACATACACACTGATCAAGAATCCCGTGAAATTGCTTACAGTAGAAGGAGCCCAGTCTGAAATCGCTTTGGTATATCCTGGAGTCAACATGCCAGGCTCACCTATTGTCATCCCACTATTCTCTGGCTGGATTGCCCTTTTTATTGTCATTTTAATCCATGAGTTCTCCCATGGAATTGTTGCACTTGCCCACAATATCAAAATCAAATCCTCAGGTATAATGTTTATTGGCCCTCTGATGGGAGCTTTTGTCGAGCCTGACGAAAAGCAGCTCAACTCAAAGTCAGATGTGGCAAAATACTCTGTATTTGCAGCAGGACCATTCTCAAATATTCTTCTGGGGGTATTATCTTTGATTGTAATCTCAACTATCCTTGTTCCTTGCTTTGACAAGATTGCAGAGCCAGTGGGATTCTCCTTTGCAACTATTGAGCCAGATAGCCCAGCAGCCAGAGCGCAGTTGCAACCAGGTGACATAATCACAAAGGTCAATGGGATTGAGGCATATGGCTACCTTACACTCACAGAACAGATCAACTCAACCGCACCTGGAGAGGTAATTGTTTTGTCCACAACCACCCACAATTATAATATTATTACAGTGAAACACCCTGAAACACCTGGGAAAGCCTACATTGGAATATCAGGAATAAAAAACAAGTTTGAGCTGAAACAGAATTATGAGCATTTCAAATTATTGAAGCCAATCGCTCTCATTACAGGCATAGCCACATTCTTCGAGCTTCTGGCACTCCTCGGACTTGGTTTGGGGCTTGGCAACCTTATTCCAGGAGGCCCAGTTGACGGCGGAAAGATTTTGGCAATCTCACTTGAAAAAGTACATGGCAAGAAAAAGGGCAAGATGCTTTGGATAAGGGTAACATCATTTATGATATTTTTATTTCTACTCAATATTGCGCTAACAATTCTCAAAGCATTCTGGAAGTCATAGGAGAGTTATATCACTATTAAGCTCCATAACTTTATATACCAAGCTTAACTACTAACACCCATGATTGCAGTTGTGCTTGTTGAGCCAAAAAGCCCAGGCAACATTGGTGCAGTTGCTAGGGTAATGAAGAATTTTGGATTCAAGGATCTGATTCTTGTTAATCCACAATGTGACCATCTTGCTGACGAGGCACTTGGCAGGGCGATGCATGCAAAGCCTTTGCTGAAAAGGGCAAAGGTGACAACAGCCTCTTATCTAAAAAAATTTGATATGCTTATTGCCACAACATCAAAACTGGGCTCTGATTTTAATATTCCTCGTGTTCCAATCTCGCCTCAGCACCTTGCTGAAAGACTCAGAGATGTTAAACCAAAAAACAAGGTGGCTGTACTGTTTGGCCGGGAAGACAATGGCTTGCACACATCAGAGATACTAGAGTGTGATCTGACAGTATATATTCCAACTGCAAAAAATTACCATGCCTTAAACCTCAGCCATTCAGTAGCCATTGTTCTCTATGAGTTATTCAAACAGCAGCAGATTGGCAAGAAACAACAATATGTCCTGATGTCAGCAAAAGAGAAAGAAGTGCTGCTGGACAAGATAGACAATTTACTTGAGGATATGCACTTCTCAACTCAGCAGAAAAGAGAAACCCAGAGAAGGATTTGGAAGCGCATAATCGGCAAAGCAATGCCCACAAAAAGAGAAGCATTCGCATTGCTAGGATTCTTCAGAAAGCTTGAGTGAATCAATATATTCTTTCACTCGGTTATTTGCTCTTGGCTTGGCCTCAGCTCCAAGTGAATAATATGTCTTTTTTGCTGATTCCCCCCACGAGAAATCACCCTGCTCATTAACCACATCTTCAACTTTGAAAATTCCAATATCAGCTCCCCTTCTAAGTTGGTAATATATACTTCTGAGAGTCACCTTTGGAAAAACAGCAATATATATTCTATAAATTTCATATCCATGACTTCTCCCTTTCAAGTATAGGATCTCTGCGATATTATCTCTAATCTTGCTCTCTGCAGGTCGGCCTCTTGGCATATATACCTCTCTATTATATGCATTTTTATATGTTTGCATCAAAAAAAACACATAGATTTATATATATCATATATTATTAACCAATATATTAGACAAAAGGGTGATACAAATGGTTGAAGCCAGATGCATGAAATGCCGCAAACAAGTCCAGGTGAAAAATCCAAAAGAAGGCACCACAAAGAACAACCTCAAAATTGTGAAAGGTGAATGCCCAGACTGCGGCACAAAGGTTGCACGGATACTGGGAAAGGCTTAAGCATATTTTTTTCTAGTATTTGGATTATATCCTAATCCTATAAAGATTAGTGAGTGAAAAGTTTATTTAAAAACTGTACAATATGAAATTCTTGTTCTGTACAGGTTACGAAAACTATATAAATTAACTCCCTGTCCCGTGCATATATGCCTCGGTAGCTTAGTAGGTGGAGCGTGCGGCTGTTAACCATGCAATGCACTGAAACCGCAAGGTCGCCAGTTCGAATCTGGCCCGGGGCGCTTTGGGCCCGTAGCTTAGCCAGGTAACCTTTTTCCGCTCCATAGGCTTTGCCTATTCCGCGAAAAAGCTTAACCAAAAATGAGGCGGCGTGCGCTCACTATGTTCGCTTAGCCGCGTTGGGTAATGGAGTGCCTGACTGATACACTGGCGAGAGACAATTCTCTGCCAGTGACTGAAATCAGGTGGTCCCGTGTTCAAACAGCCTCGATGCTTTTGAAGCATGGGCTTTGAGAGTCACGGCGGGCCCATTTTTAAAAAAAAGAGTTCTTGATAGATAGGAGTTACCCACATGCTATTGGAAAATCTAATTGAAAGAACTAGAGCACCAGTTACTTTGAGTCCGGTGGAAGGCGAGGTAGTGGTAGAATATGATAAAACACAACCCTTTTCTCAGCCTTTAGTCATTGTTCCCCCT
>JAHWHA010000104.1 GCA_019323665.1 Candidatus Woesearchaeota archaeon
AGAGCCTCCTCATCAATTCTAACAAGTGCTGTAAAAATCTCTACAACCTTCCTCAATCCTTCAATATATTGTTTTCCGCGGAAGATTTGTGCTGATGATAGTTGCTTAATTGCATCAATGTATTTGTTTCCATATTCCTCGAGTGACACCTTACGCTGCTCAATCTCAGTCTCGTCCTTTGCCAATTCCTCTTCTGCTTTTTCTGTTTCTTGCTCTTTTTTCCTCTCCCTTTCTCTCATCTCTGGTGTTTCCCCTCTTCTTGTTGGGAATTCCCCAGCAATTGAATGGGATATGTGCAATACTGAACTTGAGAACCTGACCATCTGTATACCGAGAAATATCTGCAAGAATCTTAGGATGACCATGTAAGGCACTTGGTCCTCTAGAATGGAGATTTTGGACACCCCCTCGATTCTCTTTTTGATTTCAGGTAATTCAGAATAAATGGTGCTGGAACAAGGAAAGTGTTTGATCTGGCTAGCCAAGTAGCTGTATCAATCCAATCCTCAATATTGGCTATTATGCTGAAGGATATAAAGAATGCCACCGCATACACCATCAATAGCCAGAATCTGTGCCAATGATCAGTTGGGTTCCATCCAAGATATCGATGAGCAACCACAACAGGTAGCACAATCAAAGCAAGGGCAAACCCAACAACCCATTCCTGAAGAAGATATTCAAGTATTGATCTTTCAAAATTAAGCAGCACAGTGGCCATTGTGGCTATCACAACTGCAATCACCAAAGCCTGTCTCTGATGGCCTTCTCCAACAATCTGCCTCACGACCATGCTAAGTATTGTGAATATTGTTATCCAGATCATGAATAAGAATATACCAAAGAAATTTTTTGCATTCTTAAAGACGTCCAGTGCAAAGAACTGTGTTATTGCTCCCAGTACATCGCCTATTAGCTCAATGATGTCTGAGAACATGTTGTCACTGCTTTGGGCATGGACAAATGTTGTGGTAAATATAAGAAATACAAAAATCAATACCCACTTGTTAATTATTTTCATTCTGCGCCAATAACACTTTATTATAACGTTTTCTGAATTTGTTTCAATGTCTTTTTTATATCAAGATAAAATGATACTGCTTGATTATACCTTGTTCTATATGCTTCAACAAGATTTTGAATATCCCTAACTTTTTGGAGTATTGCTGGGTCATTGATACTTCTAACATAGGCACTAATCTCATTACCTGTCTTGGTTTCATCAATACCAACATATCTTACCATTCTTCTTAAGTTTTCTCTGTTAAGATCAGAATGACGGGTAAAATCATCAAAGTTTTTTTCAATATATTCAATCTCTTTATCAAGCCTTTGGCATAAATGTTCATTGCTAGGTTTTCGATAGCCTCCTGAGTTTAACAATCTTTGAATTTCTTTTAATCTTCCCCACATTTTATTGAAATCGTCAAATATTTTACCAAGACTGAAGATCATATAGATTAGTGTGTTCTCAGAAGGTGCCTTTATTCTCTCAAGATGGGGAATACTAAAGATTTTGCCTGATGGAGGAGGTTGTGTTCCCCCATCCACTACTTCTATCTCACGGACACCTTCATAGTATTTTTTCTTCCATGGCTTGTCTGGCACTACCCTAATTCTCAGAAAATGCCTGCCTGCCGGGATGTTGTTTGGAATCTCAACGTTCTTTGACTCAAAAAGTTTGTGGCCTCTGTAATAACGTCCTCTACCATTAGTAAGGGATTGCACGTGGTTGTCAAGCCACCAGAAGAACACACCACTGCCCTCCCAGTGCCCACTACGCACTATTGCCACAAAATGGTTCTTCTGTCTACCAACTTTTGTTCCATCCCAAGCAGGACTTCTTATATCAATTTCCACGTCTTCCTGTGGCTGAGTCTGAGGTGTACTAGCTCCAGGAGCATTTGGGGTCGTGGCTTTCTCACCAGGTTTTTCGCGGCGAGGGAATATCGGACCTCTTGGACCAGTATCACCCCCTCCTTTGCCAAATGTTTTTATTAGCTCAACAACAGTCGCAATCAGCAGGAATAGCTGCAGTATACTAATTGAGGTGAGATACGGTTTTGCGAGGTTTACAGCTAGATCTGACATTTTCTCCTCAGGTATATCCCCAAAAATCCTATGCAGCAGCCGACCATTGCACTTTGCATCTTCTCAAGAAAAGGAACAAGGTCCTGTTTTGCTGCTATTGTTATCATGAGTGCCATGAAATAAAGGAATGCTTTGACGCCGTGATGCTGCACCTTGTTGGTGATGTTTGCCCATATTATAAGTCCAACAACTCCGTAGATGCATATGAAATATATCCACACAAGCCAGTGACCAAAAACAAGGAAGAAGAACTCTCTGCGGAAGTTGAACATCACAACTGTAATTGTTGCCATGATTACCGCAACCACTTTTGCCTGCCTGCTCTGCTTACCCTTGAACAGGGCACCTGCGCCAATATAGAGTATTGTAACCAGTAGAATCCCTATAAGGAAAAGCAGGAATCCGAATGCAAGCTCTGGTTCACTAAACATATCAAGGGTGAATATCTTTCCAATGAACCCAAAAACATCTCCAAGCAGGTCTGTAATATCTTGAAACTGATTCTGGGCCAGCACAGTTGGACTTAACAATATCAAGAGAAATGCCGTAATGCATATAATAAAAGGCTTTTTCATATATCCACCAATTTTTTTAATACTTGTGATGTTATTCAGTTGATATATATATAAACATTTCTAAAATTTGGATTTCTAAATATATTAATATGGTTGCACAAGAGATGAGAATATTCAATTCTTAACAGAATAAAATTTCTTTCAACCCTTGCTTTTTAAAGCAAATGTATTTTGAAACGAAAGCTCTACGGGCAGAGCCAGAAATCTTCTTGTGACACCGCAAAATCTCCAGATTTTATCGGCAAAATCTCTTAAAAGGCAAAGGGCTAAGCTATCTGAATGGGAGAGACAAACCTGATTGAGGCTTTGGAGCAGATTGCCTTAATGCCAATAGACATAGTTGAAACGCAAGGTCAACCAAAAAAACCTCGCTATTTCCGCTATCTTGGGCAGCAGGTCAAGATGGATGAGCAATACCATAATCTGCTTAAGGACCATGATGAATACAATCTTTTATTAAAAGAGTACCTCGCTTTTTTCAGCAGAAGAGATGCAACCAGAGAATCTATAAAAGAGGGAATGCTTGAATCAAGAATAACCCTTTCAATGGTTGCGCAAAGCGCACTTAGCCTTGATGATGTTATTGAGATGCTAAGAGTTGTGCGCAAGGCTGCCAAGAGAGGCACTCTCAAACCAAGCACAAACCGCAAACAGGCCAACAAGGCCTCTAAGGATTACAAATCCGCAGTGAGTATTATACACAGGATGATCAGAGATGGCCGGGGTATTGATGATTATACCCAAACAGAGCTTGATGATATTGTTAGGAGGGGTGGCGACAACTATCATTCAGCAAGATATCATATTATATGCCACTCTGCAGAAGAACCATCGCAAGAATCTGAGTATATGTATTATCCTTATGAAGACCAGCCTTCGCGTATAACCTTTGTGTTCAGGACATCCGATATCCCAAAACTGAAGGAGCAGCACCAAAAATTGCAGGAGGTATTTGAAAGAGCCAGAGATGAGCTAAAGCTTGTGTATGAGGCTGGAAGACAGCCTCCTGAGCACCAGGAGCATTTTCTTATCCAAAATGTGAATCATTTGTACAAAATTGTGGTGTAAGTGTTCCATTCTACCCAAATTATTTCTGTGAAATATGTGTATTAAATGAGATTATTGCGAAACAATAAAAAAAAATCTGATTTTTGGTACCAATTCTCCGGTTTCTCGTCAATAAACTCTATTTAGCCTTGACACATTATTCTGTGTGGAGGTGATCAAATGGCAACAACAATATTAGGGTATAGGTTGAGCGAGAGGCAGGCACTGCTAGCGAAACTGTGTGGTGCTGTTGCAGCTGGCGCGCTTCTAGTGGGGGGTGGTCAGTACTTAGCAAACTTAAACAGTGATATGGCAAGTAACCAGAGGCACACGCTTGTTGAGCGTGTTGACACCATAGCATTCAAGAAAAATCCAGGTGTTTACATTGACACCTTAACACAGCAGATAATATCAGCGCCTTCTGAACTGGAGGAGTATTCCAATAATATTGGCTCCTTGTTAACTGCAACCAATGAGAGTGAGCTGCTTGACCAAGAGGATAGAGTGTATTTGATGATCTCAAATGCAGCTCTGCTTCCCTCTGAAAAAGGTATTGGTGTCTGTGAAGATTATGTTATTGGCAATGCTGAGCAGCAGCAACAGGTTGACCATCTTGTAAGAGGGATAAACACTGCGCCAGTCAAGAGCTATGCAAGAGTATTTGGCACAATGATTGCTCGTATGGGTAAGGATGCCTATGGATTTTTTGAAAATCTAATTAAGAGGTGATCCAGATGGTTAAGGTGGAAACAGAGGATGAGTCTGTACATCAGTATAAATCTGATGAGCTGACAGATGCTAAGAGGGTTGAACGCTGCAAAGAGGAGATTGTATTAGAGCAATCTACTGGGATAACAAAGAGCAAAACAATTAGAGATTCAATTGACGCGATAAATGCAACCACCAGGCAAGCAGATGCCCAGGCAAGATTTTCAAATCCTGTTCTCCAGGCTCTCTACAGAAATTACATGGTGCTTGGCAACAAAACAGCCGCCCAAATTGCCAGGGAGAATGAAAAAGCAGTCTTGCAGGTGCAGCGGGAGTATGAGGTTGAAATAGCCAATATTGACGCTCTCATAAACATAGAGAGTCGCAAACAGGCGCGTCATAAGGTTGAGTTGATGAATCTAACTGAACATTCAAAAGATTTTGAAATAGGTATTAGCCATTTTGCCAACGAACTCATTGAGCTTGAGAAGCTGTTTGCCGCACATCACCAGCAGCAGAATCCAACAGATGTTGTTGAGCTTGAGTATCTTGACGCAAGCTTTCTCACAAAACCTTACCGTGAGCTTGAGCAGTACAGAGTAGAGCTTCAGCAGGCACAGCGGATAGCATCACAAAAACTCAGCAAGTACCAATTCCAGATAAAAGTGTTGGGTAAAAAGCTGGATGCTATTGAAAGCACAATTGATGGATATGATGCGGCACGCGGAGGAATGCTTGAGGATCTACTTGAGATACAGGCTCATTTTGATGGCATGAACGGCCCGCAGTTTGTGGAGATTTTTGAAGTTCAATGCAGAAGAGCAACACTCTCAGAGAAGGGTGAAAAGAGGATGAATGTGCGGACTGATGTTATGGATGCAATGCACGAGTCAATTGAAGAGGTTATTGATGTTGTGATGAAACCCTATAAGGCACACATTAGATGTTCTGGTGATGATAATCTAGAGCGACTCACCGAGGCAATACAAGCATCCAATCTAAGAGGAAAGAGGGCGAGTGAGAGGCTGAAGAGAGATGCTGATGCAGTAATCAACAAGTATCTCAAATAGCAATGAAAGCGATTAATGTGAGTGTAGGAGAGCTAAACTCCAACAGGCTGAAGCTGGAGTCCATGGTGAATGGCTACACCCACCAAATAAAAGACAAGCTGAATCATTATGGTGTTGCATTTGGAGATCCTGATTGGCAACGATGCGCAGAGGCATTTTACGATTGGTGTTCTGCAACTGATATCCTTTGGCACAGATTTGCTAAGGGTAATGGCTTAAATCATCAGCAAAGTTTTGCCATGGCTGCTTGCTTGGGTGCTGAGTATGCCTCTGCGAGGATGGATGGGAACCACAACCCTGGATCACTTACAGTTGCAAGCAATCTATTTTCCGGGGAGAGGGTTGACCTGTCAAAGCAACATCCGCTTGGTTTGGATTCGATGATAGGGGTCTATTCAAGATACCTTGATAGAAAAGCAAATGCTGGGTTGCACACACTTACTGCCCATTATCTAAGTTGGATTCATGAGTTGACAAAAGATGCATGCCGTCAAAATATCAGTAAGATTAGCGGAACAATCGGTGAATTCAGTTTTGTTGGTTTGGAAGGGAAGTTGAAGAGGCAAAGAGCAAAGGATGAGAAGTTTACTTGGCACAACTTTGCAGGTTATCATAGTGCTGTGTATTATTTCAAAGATTTATCGTTAATAGTTGAAAATGTAGATTACTGCTCTTCACTTGATTGGCTAACACAGGATGAGCTGCTGCCAAAGGGTATCTTACTTCATGGACCTCCTGGTACGGGGAAGACTACTCTTGTCAGGACTTTCTGCAATGAGTCTGGTATACCCTATGAGATCT
>JAHWHA010000105.1 GCA_019323665.1 Candidatus Woesearchaeota archaeon
GCAACATAGATGTAGTGAGAAAGAGAAGCAAGAAAACCACTATTGGAGCATAGCTGTATCTAGTAAACCTAGTCTTCCGGAAATATTTTGAGAGCTGCTGGAAAAATGGTGCGAAAAAAATACAGGCAACAACACTATGATAGGTTAGACCTTGCACAAGCTGCACATATCTCAATAGTACCAATACAAGAACAGTGAAACCAAAAGCAGCAAGCAGATAAAAATCTCGATTCTTCTCAACAAATAGATACCTATAGGCCATGAAGACCCCCCCAATCGTCGGCAGAACCCCCACCAGGTATACAACCCCAAGCAGGCTAAAACGAGGAAAATATTCCAGTATCAGCTGTGGAGGGATGTTATGATATATTAGCCTCGTGCCGTACTCAAGCAAGGCTGTCTTGAAAAGCACAAAATATAGCCAGGTGATAAAGAGAGATGAAAACACAATGAGTTCCAGCTCCACCCTACGCAACCGCATACCCTGCAACCAGAGGAAAAGCAGATAGGTAAGCAAGCTTACTACAACAAGCAGGGAATATGCTGATGAGAGTGCAAGTAGAATAATAAGCAGAACAAACATCGAAACTTGGTTATTGCTCTCAACAACACGCATAAACTGGTAGAGCAGCAGGAATGTCAAGGGCAGCACAAGTGCATCTGTGGAAAGGGTATTGAAATTAAAATATATAACCGGCGAAAACCCGGCAAGCAGAGCTGCTAGCAAGGAAGCATACCTGTCCTTGGAAATTTTAAATGAAATGCCATATACAATAACAGAGACCAAGCAAAACAGCAGTGTCAAAATAAGTCTTGAAGCAAGCTCTAAACGGATAAATAATCCAAAAAAAGCCACCAAATAATGGAAAAACGGCAAAAACAGGTAGAATCTTCCAGAATAACTCAGATTGTCCTGAAATATGGGTTTACCAGAATCTATGATATTTTTTATCTGCCTAAGGTGGAAATATGATGTGCTGTCACTGAAATTAGCTGTCTGCAGCATCAGAAACACCCTTATTGCCAGCAGAACCAATAGGATTATGGCCAAAAATGCACGGTGCCTCTCAGTTTTCATAGAAAAGGAGTCAGTCAAAAGCGTATTTATAGTTTGTTCTTGGTTTATATCGCAATATATGAGAACATGCTCATCACAACCGAAACCTTTATTAGCGCACATGGTTTCCAAGGAATGTTGTTAGTTTTCGGGAGTGGTGATTAACTATGGCCAAAAAAACTCTACATATCAAAAAGCGTACTATCAAGAAAAAAAAAGCCAGAGCTGAGAAAGCAAAGGCTGAAGCTGATTATATTTCATTTCCTGTGTCAAGGATAATTATCCTTGGTTTTATAGTAATTGTGCTGATTGGCGTTATTTTTGGCTCCAAATACCTGCTAAGAAAACCAGGGAGCAGTACTATTGCCGCAACAGTAAATGGGGAATCCCTATATTGGGCAGATATTGATGCACGCTATGAGCGGCTAACACCCGAGTATCAAGCAGTGCTTACCAGGGAGATGATTCTCAACCAGACAATAGATGAACTTGTGATTCTGCAGCTGGCAGAGCAGGCTGGTGTTGAGATCCCAAGAGAGGATCTTGATAGTCTTATCACAAGAGTGGTCATGCAGTTTGGCGAAGAGGAGTTCAACCGCAGGCTTGAGGATCAAGGGATTGATGCAGTTGAGTTCAGGAAACAGCTTGAAGATACTCTTAAGATAAATGAGTTTCTAGGCCAGGAACTTGATGAGCTGAGGATTACAGATGAGGATGCACAGGAGTTCTTTGATGATAACAAAGAGCTGCTCTCAAGACCTGAGACAGTACACGCTTACCATATATTGTTTGAGACAGAAGAGGATGCTGAAGCAGCGCTTGAAAGACTCGAGGCTGGTGAGGATTTTGAGGAGTTAGCCAGAGAGTTGTCAATTGGTCCAAGCGCCCCAAATGGTGGTGACATTGGCTATATCTCCCAAGAGATGGTTGTGCCTGAGTTTGGAGATGCCGCTTTTGAGTTGGAGATTGAAGAGATATCTGATATTGTTGAAAGCGAATACGGCTTCCACATCATCAAAATCACTGATCGCAAACCTGCAGAAGAGGCTGTGTTTGATGACTTAAAATCCCTGATAAAATTCAATCTCTTTGATACCCGTTTCAGAGAGAACCAGGAGTTGGTTAGGGATTATATCAACCAAGCACGGGCTAATGCTGAGATTGAGGTTTTTGAGAGAAATTAAATTTTAAATTTGTTTCTAATTTTTTATGAAAAAAGATAAGAAATTAAAAAGATAAGAAATCCTAATTAAAGCTCATCCCCTGTCAGAATCTTCACTGGCGAAGATTCAGGCTTGATCTTGGTTGACATGGCAATCAGATAGTTCACACTTGCCCTCTCTGCGATTCTGACAAGCTCTCTTTCTATCACTCCATCAAACACAATTGCATGCATCCCTGACTTGAGGCTGCGGATGGTTGTTGGCAGCTCTGTCATAGGCACTTTGCCCAAGATATTGAGATCCTTGTCAAGTATGTAAGCACCTCTTGTGCCAATAAGATCTTCGAGTGTTGACTTGAACTTGAGGCGCTCATCTTTGGTGAGTTTGAGTCTCTTGTCACCAGCTCTTGGTTTGTCTTCGGCCTTCTCTGCGCGCATAACTCTCTGCTGTTTAGCACCCTCATCTGCAGATTTTGTTTCTCCGCCAGAACCAATATCTAATCTTGCCTGCTCAGCTGAGACACGGCCGCGTAATGCCTTATGAATCTCCTTCTTTGTGATCTCCTCGACCTCTTTGCCATCAGGCGCTTTTGAGATATAATCAACCTCAGCAGTACTCAGTAGCTCCTTGATAATCAGATTGCCACCGCGGTCACCGTCGACAAAAGCTGTAGCGATTTTCTTTTTGCAGATCTCGATTATTGTCTCAGGTACACTTGTCCCATTCATGGCAATAGCGTTTTTTATTCCATGTTTGAGCAGGTTGAGCACATCTGCTCGCCCTTCAACAACAACCACCTCATCTGAATCCTCGATGTTTGGACCTGCTGGCAATCTGTCTTTGCCATACTCCTTAATCTCCATCACCCTTACGCTGTAAGCCACTTCATCCGCCAACTCTTGCGAGTCTGGCATCACAGTCTCCATCAGGTTCTTGAGCAACTCCTTTGCCCTGCTCACAACAAAGTTGCGTTTTGAGACTCTGACATCCTCAATCTTCTCCACAGCAATCTTCGCATTGCATGGCCCGATTCTCTGGATGACCTCCATTGCTGCCGCAATTATTGCTGTCTCAGCCTTGTCAAGGCTGCTTGGTATGATTATTGAGCCGCGTGTCTTGCCTGAACGGGTGTCAACATTCACCTCAATTCTGCCAATCCTTCCAGATCTCTGAAGTTCTCTTAGTTCAAGCTCTGAGCCCAAGAGACCCTCTGTCTGGCCGAAAATAGCGCCAATAACATCAGGCCTGTCAACTATCCCTTGAATATCGATTCTCGCATGAACAATGTATTTTGCTGAAACTGGGCTTATTTTTCCCATCTTAATCTCCTCCTTGTTGTTTTAGAAGAAGTGTCTCACTAACCCAAATCCCTACCTAAATAAAATTGTGATTCAGTGAACATGAGTACCTCTTCTCCAATTTTCCAATTAGAACAAGCTTATATGCTCCAAATCTACTTAATTAAGCTTGATTTCTTCCCCATTTCCTTGAAATAAGCTATTAATGCGAATGATGAAACAAATGAGCTTTCTGCTTGCTCTATTGACCTAAATATGAACTTTAAAGGGTTTGTAGCCCGAAACACTAACTCCCAAACTCATAGCTTGGCATTGCCGTGAGCTCCGTTGAGTACTCTCGTGACGGGCCTGTTTTTATAGTAAAACTTATATATATAAAAAAGTTGCGATTTTGAATATCCATTTGCATACGCGAAAATGAAACGAAATTTGAAGAGAAAGACTATTGGACTAGCGCTGGGCAGTGGAGGAGCCCGTGGTTTGGCACATATCGGTGTTATTAAGATTCTTGAGAAGCATCACGTCCCCATAGATCTAATCGCAGGCACAAGCATGGGTGCAGCGATTGCCGCCCATTACTCCCTGTTTAGAGATGTGAAGAAATTGGAGCAGATAACCCTTGAGTTCAGGAGACGTGATACAATAAGGCTTATTGACCTCAACAATCCTCAGAGGTCTATGATCCGCGGCCAGAAGATAAGGGAATTCCTCATTGACAGATTAGGTGAAGCCACTTTCAATGATGTAAAAATTCCTTTAAGGATTGGAGCGACTGCCCTTGAGGATGGCAGGTCTGTTGTTTTCAGGTCTGGCAAGCTGGTTGATGCAATAATGGCCTCCGGCGCGATTCCAGGGATATTTCCACCAGTGAAATATAGAGGCAGGCATCTTGTTGATGGAGCTTTAACAGATGCAACACCTGTTGACCTTGTGGCTGAGATGGGCGCTGAGGTGATAATTGCTGTTGATTTATTTGTCCTTGAGAGATTCAACAAGAAACCATTAACTATGCTTCATGTGGTAAACAGATCTTATGCAATCCTGATGGACAGCCTCGTGAAATATTCCACAAAAGAGTACGGTGACAATATCGTTGTAATAAAGCCCAACACAGGGCGCAGGATGCAGACTTTCAATTTCCACAAGGGCAAAGAGATGATACGTGCAGGGGAGATTGCGGCAAACAGTCAGATCAAGAGGATAAAAAAGCTAATCTGCTGAAAATCATCTCACAACAGGATACTCCCCTTTCTTTATCTTACCAGTAAGTAAGAATAATGTGTACGCATAGGCTTGTTTTATGACCTCACCAAAACCCCCTTTCTCAAACCTTCGCATTGAGGTTGTCTGAGTTGCATCCTTAACATAAATTGTCGGACCTTGTGCTTTAACTCTCTTTGCAAAATCTGCATCAATCATCCATCCAATTGACTCATTATGGCCTCTGATATTTCTGTACACTTCTGCTGTGCAAAACCTCACCGGTCCCCAGCCAGCCCCCTCATCAAATTCAAGCAGTTTTGTACCCAGCCTATACCACACCTTTTTCTCTTTGGATCGCATCTTCAATGTGCCACCTATCTTTCCTTGATTCAAAGCATTCACAGCAGCAGCTATCCCATTATGAGAGATCACTGTATCAGCCTCAAGGAAGAATAAAAACTTTGCTTTAGAGTGCTTTGCTCCGTGGTTGCAAGCAAAAGCAATACCCCTTTGCTTTGTTTCAAATATTTTTATGGATAGTTTATTTATATAACTCTGGGCAATTTTTGCTGTTCCGTCTGTACAACCATTAGCTACAACAATAACCTCAAAATTTTTACAGGTTTGGCTTGTTAATGAATCTAAAGCCTCTGCAATTTGGGACTCTTCGTTATGCGCTGGGATGATCACAGATATGGTATATGTCATTCTCATCTCCAAATTTCATGACCTTAATATAGATTTCCAGTAAAATATTTAAATGGTTCCAATGCCCACAAGGATATGAAAAAACTAATCGACCCATACGGCTCAGAGCTGCCAGATGATTATAACAAAGTAATCAGGCAATTCGGCTTGGAGAAATTTGACGTAGCTATGTTTCCAAATCCAAACAGGATTATGCGTCGCGGCATAGTGTATGCAGGCCGTGACCTTAAGCAAATCGCAGCTGCTATTAAGAATAAAAAGCCTTTTTATGTGCTCTCCGGTATAATGCCCACCTCTCCACAAATACATTTTGGCACAAAGATGGTTGTGGAGAATATTGCCTACTTTCAGCAGCAGGGTGCTCACACCTATATACTTGTTGCTGACCTTGAGGCTGCAGCTGCACGCGGAGTCTCGATTGAAGAGGGCAAGAAACGAGCACTTGAATTTCATATCCCTGCTTACGTTGCCCTCGGCCTAGACCCAAAGAAAACCTGTTTCTACTTCCAGTCAGAGAACAAAACAGTTGTGCATCTGGCATATGAATTCTCAAAGCGCATAACACTTAATGAATTCAAGGCAATATATGGCAGTGCTGATCCAGGCAGGATCATGTCTGCAGTAACACAGGTGGGTGATATTGTATTCCCCCAAGTGCATAAGCATCCAATGCCTGGTATCATCCCAACAGGGACGGATCAAGATCCTCACATCAGGCTCACAAGAGACATCATTGCCAGAACAAGATCAAAATACAAGTTTGTGCCTGTATCCTCATGCTATCATAAGTATATGCCCTCATTAGATGGCTCTTTGAAGATGTCAAAGTCAAATCCTGAGTCATGCGTTTCATTGCCTGAAGACCCAAAAAGTGCGTGCAAGAAAATCAAGAGCGCTTTGACCGGCGGGCGTGACACCTTGGAGGAACACAGGAAACTTGGTGCAGTAATTGAAAAGGATATGGTGTTCGAGCTGCTCAAGCAGCATCTTGTTGAAGAGGATGATGAGCTAAACAGGATTTACACAGAATACAAATCAGGCAGCATGACCTCCGGTGAGATCAAGCAGCTGGCGTGCGAGAAGATGAATGCATTTATGGAGGATTTCACCCAAAAGCTTGAGAAAGCAAGAAAAAATATAGATAAACTCAATTTCATTAAATTTTCATAAACTATTTAAACCTCTATACCAAGATTGCCTATCAACAAAACAAAAAAAAAGGTGGTGTAAATGAAAAACAAGATTGCTCCTCTATCAGGCGGCTTTATGGCAGCGTCTATTATTGGATTCTTCATATCTGCGTTTAAAGTGTACCCTATAAACAAGTCCTGGGGGTTTGCATTCATGGTTGTGTTTGCAGTGCTCTTTATATCATCACTTGTATCAATGACACATGCACCCACAGAAGCCTTAATTGCGATGGAAAAAAAGCGAAAATAGCTACTTTTCCTGGAAAAGCTTGTCAAATTTCTCCTTTGCACGACTCTCTTTCCAATATACTGTGTGTGATGCCCTCTTCTCAAACAGCGCAATAGCCATATTTATAATACTCGTTTCATATGACTTGAGTGATTTTTCTTTGATGACTGCAGCAGCGTCATCAATGCACTCCTTCATCAGTAGCAGATTCTCCTTGCGTGATTTCTGCTCCTCTTGTCTTTCCTCTTGCTCTGTCAAGAATATCTCTTCCCACTGAGGATAGCTCTGGCCTTTAATTGTCCTTGGAAAATTCTTGCTGAATGCCATGATTTTGTATTGATTCACAGCTTTTTAAAGATTTCTCAACAGAGTGCGGAATATTTATGGCATGCTAAAAAACAAAAAAAATATATACAAATTAAAATTTAGAAAAAACATGGTGGGGAATCTTGAGATAATTTTTCGGCTAATGCTCTCTGTATTATTCAGCGCC
>JAHWHA010000106.1 GCA_019323665.1 Candidatus Woesearchaeota archaeon
AATCACAACACTGCTTGCAAATGGTTCCAAAGTTGTGATTGCTGATTATTACTATATTTTTAACCCTCACATCAGAGAGCTTTTCCTGGGCAAGGCTGACAAGGACCTGAGCAAGTGCATTGTGATTGTTGATGAGGCGCATAATCTGCCAAAAAGGTTAAGGGAGTTGATGACTCACAGGCTTTCAAGTTATCAGGTTGACCGCGCAATCAGCGAGGCAAAGAAGTATAAATATTCTGAGACTGCAAATAATCTCAAGGCAATAAAAGAGATACTTGAGAGCATGAGCCCCAGTGTTGAACAAAGGGAAAAGCTGGTTGAGAAAGTGGATTTCATGGACGCTATTGCGCGATTTGCCAGTTATGACAACCTTATTGATGATTTGGTGTTTGTTGCTGATGCTGTCAGGGAAACAGAAAAGCAGAGTTTTGTGGGAAGTGTGGCTGCTTTTTTGGATGCGTGGCGTGGTGATGATGATGGTTTTGTCCGTATCATCAGCCAGGAGATGTTGAGGAAGCCGCTGATTACTTTAAGCTATCGCTGTCTTGATCCTGGGCTATTATCTAAAGAGGTTGTTGAAAATGCATACTCAACAATTTTCATGAGTGGCACTCTGATGCCTCTTGAGATGTACAAAGATATTCTGAGCGTTGAAAAGGCTGAGCTTGAGGAGTATGAAAGCCCATTCCCAAATGAGAATAGGTTGAATCTGGTGATTCCCGAGACTACTACAAAATATACTTCAAGGAATGAGGCTCAGTTCAGGCGCATCGCAGAGATTGCAGCTGAGGTTGTTAATACTGTTCCTGGCAATAGTATTGTGTTTTTCCCTTCTTACAGTCTAAGGGATAGTGTTGACCAGTATTTTATGAGCAAATGCAAGAAAACATCTTTTATGGAACGCCCGAGGATGAGCAAGGCTGATAAGCGTGAGATGCTGGAGCGTTTTAAAAGCTACCACAAGCAGGGTGCTGTGATGCTTGGTGTTGTGTCTGGCAGTTTTGGTGAGGGCATTGACTTGCCAGGTGATTTTTTGAAAGCTGTAATGGTTGTTGGAGTGCCGCTGCAACCTCCTGATTTGGAAACAAGGGCATTAATCAGATTTTATGACGAGCTCTTTGGCCGTGGCATGGAGTACGGCTATATTTTCCCTGCAATTAATAGAGTGATGCAGAATGCTGGCCGTGTTATTAGATCTGAAAAAGATAGGGGTGCTGTTGTGCTGATTGATGAGCGATACAGCTGGCCTTTTTACAGGGCTTGCTTTCCGCCTGATAACAATTTCAGGAGTACAAAGAATTATGTGAGGGTGCTTCAAGAGTTCTTCAAAGAATGATGAAATTATGATATAATGAGTATACAATTTTGTATACTGATACACCAAATAGAAACATTTATATACCAGTATGTTAGTTTACAAACAGAAATGGTAATATTGTTTGATCAGTTCAATCTGCCAGAGAGTATCTATGAGGTTGTGTTTGCCACTGAGCAGCAGAAGGTTGTGGGTGAACTGCTAATCCACTACATCAAGGAGAAAGGCGGGTCAGTGAACAAAGCCGAGATGAGCAGTTTTGCCACTGATCTACATGAGGGCAAGATCAAGCATGAAGGCAAGAGTATCTCATACAACAAGAGGCAGTTTTATGATCGTATATTAACACCAATGAAAGGGATGGGTCTTGTGAGCTACCATATGTACAAGCGTACATATTCGCTCTCCAAGAACTTTGTCGATGCGCTTCAGCGCATTGGCGAGATGTGGGTGAAAGAACACGACACCAAGTTATGATCACCGGGCTCCCTCCTTCCCTTTCTTCATTTACCACCCCTCATATACCCCATTTCCAAGGGAGCCCAAATTTTTTTTAAAATAAACGAGGTTATTAAATATGAAAAAAACAATTCTATTAGCAACTTTATTTTTGGTTTTAAGCATGGCCATTTTGGGATGCACAACTGACACACGCACAGATGCTGAGAAAGCTGCTGAGGCTGATCTGCTTGCCGAATCTCAGGGTGTTCGCCCAGGCGAAGCTGGAAACCTAATGGGGGAAGCATTCTTGCTTGAAATTGATAAAGAGAGAATCAACGTGCTAAGCTGTGAAGACAGTGATGGAGGGGACAATCGCGATACCAAGGGAATTGTTACAATTGAGTATACTGTAGAAGGCTCGTCTGAGGTGTATACTGCTAGAAGGGCTGACTGGTGTATGGTAAGGGAATGGTACTGCACTGAGGGCCTCGTTAGGGGAGAGCCTGTGTTAAGGTTGGCTTATGGTTTTGACAGTTGCAGTGGAAACACTTGCTCTGGTGGGCAGTGTGTTGATGCAGCATGCATGCCCTACACCTGCATGCCTAATGAATGGACTCAAGATGAGGTATTTGAGTTCAGTGATAAATGTTGGTATAGCACTCTTTCCCAATGCCTTGTTTTTGATCATGATTGTGATGGAGATATTGATGTTGTTGACGTGCAGTATATTGCCAGCACCTGCGTTGAATCTAATGAGCCAGGCTGTTCCGATTCTGATGGCGGCAATGATCCCTTTGTTTTTGGCGAGACTGAAGGATGGAATCTTGACCATACTGCAAGAACTGTAATGGTGGATGCATGCAATGCAGAAGGGTTGCTTGTAGAAAGATATTGCGGTCAAGATGACGTTATAATGTCAGAATATGGGATAGTGTGTGAGTTTGGATGTGAGCAGGGAGCGTGTTTACAACAACCAAGCTGTTCGGATTCTGATGGTGGGATTGTATTTGATGTCCAGGGAGAGTGCACTCTCTGCACTGCAAATAACCCTGTAAATAATTCAGTAATAAGTGGAGGATGCGGTGGTGTATCAGACTATTGTGTTGATGAAAACACAGTTAAAGAATGCTATTGTGACGGCAATAACCTTGCGTCAGTTGTGTATCAATGCTCTGGCATGTGTCTTAACGGAAGTTGTATTGAATCAGGATGTCCTGCCGCTTACTCTGTCATACCTGTTGGTCTCTTGGAGAGCTACTATTCAGGGTATAATTGCACTGGTGATGAGTTTGGATCTTTGGCTGCCGATGGATGGTTGACATGGGATGGAGAGGGTTGTCTAAGTAATGAGAATTTTGCCATGACAGCCTACAGTG
>JAHWHA010000107.1 GCA_019323665.1 Candidatus Woesearchaeota archaeon
ATATCCAATTGTTATTCCACGGTTTATGAGACAAGTTGTGTGCTTAACAACTACAACAACCACAACAGCGTAAGCTGTCTCATTGTTTCTCTCATTTTTGTTAAAATTTTAACAACAAATAAATACCCAAAGGTGAGTCAAGATGCAACAAATGGCAAGGGATGGAGAAAAGGTGGATATGAAAAAGGGTTCAAAACTCTCAGCTTCAGCATCAAAAAACGCGGTTGCTGCCAAGGTTGACGGCAAATTGCAGGATCTTGGCACAGTACTCAGCAAGGATGCTTGTGTTGAGTATATTGATGCCTCTTCAAAACAGGGGATTGAAATTTTAAGGCACAGCGCTGCACATATACTTGCAGACGCAGTTGTCAAGCTCTATCCCAAAGCAAAGCCAACCATCGGCCCAGTGGTGGAGGAAGGATTCTATTATGACTTTGATATGCAGCCTCTTAACCCAGAAGACCAGAGGAAGATTGAGAAAGAGATTCAGAAAATCATAGCGGCAAACCAGCCTTTTGAGAGGATAGAGCTCTCGCCAAAACAGGCAAAGGATATGTTTAAGGACAACAAATACAAGCTTGAGCTTATTGAGGAGTTCGGTGAGAACCTCTCAGCATATAAACACGGCGATTTCCTTGACCTTTGCCGTGGCCCGCACGTGCCAAGCACTGGCTATGTCAAGGCAATCAAGCTAACAAAACTCGCGGGGGCATACTGGCGTGGTGATATCAAGAACAAGCAGCTGCAGCGTTTATACGGCATTGCATTTCCAACCCAGCAGCAGCTCAAAGACCATCTCAAACTGATTGAAGAGGCTGAAAAACGCGACCACCGCAAACTCGGCAAACGCTTGGATCTTTTTTCAGTGCATGAAGAAGGTCCTGGTTTTACATTCTGGCTCCCAAATGGTCTCATTTTAAAGGAATCGCTGCTCAACTTCTGGCGGGAACTGCACAAAAAAGCAGGCTACCTGTTGATAGAGACACCCATGATATTGCACCGCAAGCTCTGGGAGCAGTCAGGTCACTGGATTAATTACAAAGAAAAAATGTATACACTAAAAATTGATGATCAGGACTTTGCCATAAAACCCATGAACTGCCCTGGAGGTATACTTGTATATAAGGAGAAATATCACTCATATAAAGAGTTCCCTCTCAGAGTTGGTGAGTTGGGATTTGTGCACAGGCATGAGCAGTCAGGTGAAATCTCAGGCTTGCTCAGGGTAAGGGCATTCCTGCAGGATGATGCCCATATTTACATGACTCCTGAACAGCTTCCAGATGAGATTATGAATGTGGTTAATCTGTGCCTCGCACTTTATGAGCCATTCGGTTTTCAGTATGCAGTCGAGCTCTCAACAATGCCTGAAAAACATATCGGCACAGAAGAGCAGTGGGAAATGGCAACAGATGCACTCAAGAAGGCTCTTGACAAGATGAAGATGGATTACAAGATTAATGAGGGTGAAGGCGCATTCTATGGGCCAAAGATTGATTTCCATCTCAAGGACGCTATTGGCAGAACATGGCAATGTGGCACAATACAGGTTGATATGGCGTTGCCAGAGAAGTTTGATCTGGAATACGAGGGCCAGGATGGCAGAAGACACAGACCTGTGATGATTCATAGGGCGTTGTATGGCAGCATCGAGAGATTCATTGGGATATTGATAGAGCAGTTTGCAGGCAAATTCCCTATGTGGCTCAGTCCAGACCAGGTTAGGATAATCACTGTCACAGACAACAATATTGAGTATGCTAAAAAAATCGCAAAGCAGTTCAGGGATGCAGGGATTAGGATATCAGAAGACTACAAGGGAGACACAGTCGCTAAGAAGATCCGCAGAGCGCAGCTTGAGTATGCAAACTATTCAATTGTGATTGGTGAGCAGGAGCAGAAGAATAATACTGTAAATGTGCGCACCCGTGAGAATAAAGTACTGGGTGAGAAAAAAGCTGCTGAGTTCCTCAAGGAGCTACAGAAGGAGATAGAATCAAGAAGATAATTTTTTTATCTTGTTTTTCATATATAGACTAAATATTTATAAATCAATTTCTTTTAACTAGACTTATGGTACTTGACAAACTGGGCACCTCAATCAGGACAAGCCTCGAAAAAGTGGCAAAAGCGCTCTTTGTAGATGAACGATTAGTCAATGAACTTGTTAAAGAAATCCAAAGAGCTTTGCTTCAGGCAGACGTTGACGTGAAGCTTGTATTCAAACTCTCTGAGGAAATCAAGCGCAGGGCTCTCAAGGAAAAGCCCCCAGCAGGTATTAGCAGAAAAGAATACTTGATTAAGATAGTCTATGAGGAGTTGGTGAAATTCCTCGGTGAAACTGAAGAAGAGATCAAGGTTGAAAAAAAGCCCACACGTATAATGCTTGTTGGTTTGTTTGGTTCTGGCAAGACAACAACAGCAGCCAAGCTGGGCAAATATTTCCAGAAACGCGGTCTCAAAGTTGCGGTTGTGCAGACTGATACATATAGACCTGCTGCTTATGAACAGCTTGAACAACTCTCCTCACAAATTAAACTCCCCTTTTTTGGTGTCAAGGGTGAGAAAGATGCATTGGCAATCTACAAACAGAACGAGACGCAGCTCAACAAGTTTGATGTTGTTATCATAGATACTGCTGGCCGTGATGCATTGAGCGATGAGCTCATTAAAGAACTCAACACTCTCAACAAACACATAAGACCAGAACACTCGCTGCTGGTAATATCAGCAGATATTGGCCAGGCAGCCCAGAAACAGGCGCAGGCATTCCACGACACATGCAAAGTCACCGGTGTTATTGTCACAAAACTTGACGGCACAGCCAAAGGTGGCGGTGCCTTAACTGCATGCGCAGTGGCAGACGCAAAAGTGATGTTTGTTGGTGTCGGAGAGAAAATCGATGACTTTGAGAGATTCAGACCCAAGAATTTCGTTGGCCGCCTGCTGGGGATGGGTGATATCGAGACATTGCTCGAGAAGGCAGAAGAAGCCATAACAGAAGAAAAAGCTGAGGATATGAGCGAGCGCTTCCTCAAAGGCGACTTCAATTTGGTTGATTTGTACGAACAGATGGAAGCAATGAAAAAAATGGGGCCTCTAAACAAAGTGATGGAGATGATTCCTGGCTTCAGCTCAGTCAAGATGCCCAAAGACTTCCTTTCAGTGCAGGAAGACAAACTCAAAAAATGGCGCTTTGCCATGGATTCAATGACAAAAGAGGAGCTTGAAAACCCTGAAACAATAAGCTCTTCAAGAGTGGCAAGAATCGCGAAAGGTTCTGGAGTGAGTGTTGCTGATGTTCGCGGGCTATTGAAGCAATACAAGCAAAGCAAAAAGATGGTGAAGATGCTCAAGGGTTCTGACCCTGAAAAGCTTATGAGCAAGATGCAGAAAGGAAAATTGAAGCAGCTTAAATTTAGATAGTCTTATTTACAATATGCTTACAAAACAAAAAAATCTCCAATTGCTTACTGATAGAGTCTCAAAACTCAGTCTTGAATCCAAAATAGTGGTTGCATTTGATTTTGATGAGCTTGTAGTGCCAATTCATCTTACAAGCACAATAAGTAATCAGATTTCAAAGCCGATTGATAGTAAGAAGTTATCTCGCCTGGGCTCGTGCAGCTTTGAAGGTATTATGTATCTCCAAAGTCTCCAGATAGGATATAATTATGAAAAATATTGTAAAATTAGAGATACTATCTGCAAACAGACAGAATGGAGAGAGGGATTTATGAACTTGCTGCTTCAACTAATCAAAAGCTATTCAGTTGTGTTTATCAGTTCTGGATTTAAAGATATCTGCGAAACTAAACTCAAGGAGATTAATTTTGATAAAAACAATATTATTGGATGCGAAAGAAAAGTGGATTCAGGCAAAATTTCAGCTACATCATTAATTGTCACAGATCAGCTTAAAGGTACTATTATTAGAGAGATTCAGAAAAACCATAAGGTTATTGCAGTGGGTCATAGCATTGGAGATAAATACATGCTTGATAATGCAGATATAAGCATTTCATTTCAAAGTGATACTCCAGATTTAGCTACACATAAAGTTAATTCAGCTTATGAGATATTGCATATTATATTAAATCATTCAGTTAAAATTACTGGTGAAGAAAAGAGTAAATTGAAAAATGGCAATTGAGAACCTTTTTGTTGCAGTGCTTTTTATTTTTGTGGCATTTATCGTAGGTTTGGTAATAGGAAAAATCATTGAAAAATCAAAATGGCAGCAACAGATTGAACAGATAAGGAAAGATGCAGTCAAACGCTCAAGGGCTGTACTAACTGGAACATTCTCAGAGCAGCTTGCACCTTACATGCCAGACTTCAAGTATTCGCCAACAGAAGTGAGGTTTGTTGGTAAACCTATTGATTTTATTGTCTTCAAAGGATTGGATAATAAAGAGCCGGAGGAGGTTGTGTTTGTGGAAGTCAAATCAGGCAACTCGCAGCTCTCGACACCAGAAAGAAAGCTGAGAGATACAATAAAAGAGGGCAAGGTGAGCTGGGAGCTCTACAGGCTGCCAGATATGAGATAAAACCTTTATTTTAAGCAAATCCAACTGAAAACCTATATAAATAAGCTTTGTAAGAAGTCTGAATATGAAACCAAAAACCTCATTTTTAATTCTCATTGTAGTAGTAGTGTTAGCAGTGCTACCTCTGGTACATGGAGCTTGCTCAACGTGTGAATGCAACCGGTTGCGCACACTTGTATATCCAGGACCAAAGGCTTATTCGCTTGAAAAGGCTTTCATCACAATGACAATCATGCCTGATGGCACTGTGGAAGTGAGCGAGGCAATAACTTTTGATTTTTACAAAGGAAAGTTTTCATTCGCGTACCGCGATATTGAGATTGATAAAGCAAAAATATCAGATGTTCAGGTTACAGAAAATGGTGAGCAGATATGCTTTGATTTCTTCCCTGATTACAGCTCTGGAAAAGTTAGGATTAAATGGTATTATGACGAAATACAAAACAGCGAAAGAATATTTACAGTCCATTACAAACTGAAAGATGTTATCACAGTGTATGAGGACTATGCTGATCTTTATTGGCAGGTTTGGGGCAGCGAATGGGCAGTAGGATTAGAAAATCTTGAGGGGATAATCACTTTGCCAGGGCAGGTTTCTGATCCAATGGATGTATATACCTGGGGCCACCCAAGGCTGGAAGGCAAGATTGGCATGCAGCAAAACCAAGATGTTGTTTTCCAGACTTTTGATGTGCCCTCAAACCAGTGGGTCGAGGTTAGAGTTGCATTCCCAAGAGATCTGCTAACCAGTTCGGCAAACACAATAGTAAAACCTGATAACGGACTGGAGATAATCATCGAGCAGGAGCAAAGCTATTCTGCAAGGGTTGAGCCGCCATATACACTTATGATGTTCTTCGCCGCATTACCCTCAATTATTTTGATTATTGTATATATAATATGGGTGGAGAGGTTTGGCAGAGAACCAAAGATTGAATACAACTCACAATATGAGAGGGATATCCCTTACAGCTATTCACCCGCAATTGTTAGCGCACTCATCAACCAAGCCAGTGGCAAACCCTCACAGAGTGTTATTGGCGCAGTAATACTTGATCTTGTGAGGAGAAAAGTGTTGAAACTCAATAAAATTAAAACCAAAAACTGGCTTGGCATGGAAAGAGATGACTACGAACTCAGCCTCGCCAAACCAATTAGTAAACTCAAGCAGGATGTAAAACTTACAAAATCCGAAAAAAAAGTCCTGGCAATAATTCATAAGTATATGGGCAAGGGCAAAGTGAGTTTCTCTGAGATGCAGAAAAAGATAAGCAGAGATCGCACAATTCTAACAAAAGTAACATCCTGGCAGAAGGAGGTCAAATCAGAAATTGAAGCTATGCAACTGCTTACTGAACAAAAAGAGTATAAAAAGTATAACATCATGTGTGGAATTTCGCTTGCACTCAGCATCCCGATTATTTTCTTTTTTGGGACAATCTTTTTCAGCTATCTTGGCATTGCATTTGGAGTGGGCATGATAATTGCTGCAGTGCTTGGGCTGCTTATCAACAACATTCTCACACAGGCTCTGCCACGAAGAACGCCAGAAGGTGCTCTGCACCATGCAAAGTGGATGGCATTAAAGCGTTTCCTCAATGATTTCAGCCAACTCAAAACAGTGCCTGTTGATGCAGTGGTGTTATGGGAGCAGTATCTTGTTTATGCTATAGCACTGGGAGTTGCTTACAGAGTGCAGAAACACATGCAGGAGATATTTAAGAACATCTCG